>JAEDEB010000011.1 GCA_016293535.1 Bacteroidales bacterium
TACCAAGTGGGAGAGTAGGTAGCTGCCGCTTTTTTCCAAAGAGACCCGAGTCATCTGACCCGGGTCTCTTTTTTGCTATTAATTCTTTCTTAAAATTTGATTTATTCTCTCAAATATTTGTCTATTTAGGCTTTTCCAATTTTTCTTTCTTTCATAAAATCCTTGTTTTGCCTATCTTTGTTAGGACATTTCTTGTACGATGAACAGTATTTCCAGCGCGCTGATAGGATATGGAAGAATGGGAGGCTTCTTTCTGAAGGAACTTCTTTCGTCCGATCGATGGTCGGTAAAGTACATATTCGACACCAATGAGGAGTCCAGGAGACTTGCAGTTGCCGAGGCACCCGAGGTTAAAGTCATTGATGACGCAGAGGTAATTTTCGATGACCCTGAGGTCGAAGTGGTAATTCTTACCGCTCTCGCTGATTCCCGCCCGGATTATATCAGACGCTGCGTTCAGGCAGGCAAGCACATAATTGCAGAGAAGCCTTTGGGGGATACGGTCGAGAACGAAAAGGCTGTTGTAGAGCTTGTCTCTAATTCAGGACTTCTTACTGCAGTGGACCTGTATCTCCGAAATTCATGGTATCATAATACAATCAGGGACTTCATAGACTCAGGCGAGATTGGTGATCTTGCAATCATCCGTCTCTGCCACCTTACTCCCGGTCTTTCTCCGGGCGAGGGACATGACTACGAAGGTCCCTCTTTTCATGATTGCGGCATGCACTATGTCGACCTTGCCCGCTGGTACGCCAGAAGCGAATACAAGACTTGGAATGCTCAGGGCGTAAGAATGTGGAACTGGAAGGATCCCTGGTATCTTCAGGGACATGGTACCTTCGAAAACGGTGTCGTTTTCGACATTACCCAGGGGCATGTATATGGACAGCTCTCCAAGGATCAGACTCATAATTCATATATCGACATCATAGGAACCAGGGGTATAGCCCGCATGACCCACGATTTCAAGACTGCAGTGGTCGATTTGAGGGGAACAAGCGTGACAGAGAGAATCGAACGTCCTTATGGCGGGAAGAACATAGGAACCCTTCTGAGTCATTTTGCTGAGGCTCTCAGCAGCAGCAGACCTGATGACAGACTTCCTTCCTTTGCGGATGCGGCTCTGGCCTCGGAGATAGCCTGGAAGTTCCTTGAATCCGCCTCAGGCAATGATTTGCCGGTAAAAGGCACACTTGAGGAACTCGATCAGATTCACGAACGCAGGTGGAATGCTAAGGACGGGTACGGTCTGATCCGCCGCAGACACTGAGACAGGACCATGTCCGGAATCGTCGGAGCAGCGAATCGCATAACGGCTGAAACATCGAAAACACAATACTATTAACCATTTAATCGCCACATTATGTCAAAGGAAATCTCAAGGAGGTCATTCCTCAGAACTGGAGCCATCGCTGCAGCCGGTGTCGCTCTTGCTCCAGGCCAGGTCCTGTCAGCAAAATCCAAGAAAAAGGCAGCGCCAGCAAATCTTGACAGAAAACTCAAGATCCTCGGAGTAGGTATCGGAGGCAGGGGAGCAGGTGACCTTGCTGAAATGGAGACAGAGGAGATCATAGGCCTCTGCGACGTAGACTGGAAGTATGCAGCCCACGTGTTCGAGAAATATCCAAATGCCAAAAGGTACAAGGACTGGAGAGTGATGTTCGACGAACTTCTTGATGAGGCTGATGCGGTCATGGTGGCAACTGCCGACCATACTCACGCCATCATCGCTGCCACTGCCATCCAGGCCGGCAAGCACGTATACTGCGAGAAGCCTCTTACCCACTCTGTATATGAGTCCCGTCTTCTTACCAAGCTCGCAAAGAAGTATAAGGTGGCCACCCAGATGGGAAACCAGGGAGCGTCGGGCGAAGGCGTGAGGAAGGTATGCTCCTGGATATGGAACGGAGAAATTGGAGAGGTCACGAAGGTGGAGACTTTCACAGACCGTCCTATCTGGCCTCAGGGCCTCGAGCATCCGGCAGAGGTCCATCCAATCCCTGATACTCTCGATTGGGATAATTTCATCGGCCCGGCTCCGTACCGCGAGTACAACTCCATATATACTCCTTGGAACTTCCGAGGATGGTGGGATTTCGGTACCGGTGCGCTCGGTGATATGGCCTGCCATATTCTCCATCCTGTATTCAAGGCTCTCAAGCTTGGTTATCCGAGCAAGGTACAGGCAAGCTCCACTCTTCTTCTGGACGAGTGCGCTCCTTCGGCCGAGGCAGTAAAGCTTGTGTTCCCGGCACGTGAGAATCTTCCAAAGGTGGCTATGCCTGAAGTCGAAGTGTGGTGGTATGATGGAGGAATCATGCCGCAGAGGCCTGAGGGTCTTCCGGCAGGCGTAAACCTCAACGACGCCGGAGGATGCGTTATATTCCACGGTACCAAGGATACTCTCATCTGCGGTTGCTACGGTGTGAATCCGTATCTCGTATCAGGCAGGAATCCTGAGGTCAAGCCGGTAATACGTGAGGTGACCCTGTCCCATCAGCAGGACTGGATCCGCGCATGCAAGGAGGCTCCGGAAGTTCGCGTTCCTTCGGCATCAGACTTCAGCGAGGCCGGTCCTTTCAACGAGATGGTCGTGATGGGTGCTGTCGCAGTGCGCCTCCAGGGCCTTAACCAGGAACTGGAGTGGGACGGCGACAATATGAGGTTTACCAATATCCCTGAGGGTGCGACAATCCGCGCATGCAAGAAAGACGGATTCAGCATTAAGGACGGCCACCCTACCTTCAACAAGGAATGGACAGATCCGGTTGATGCGAACAAGTTCGCGGCCGAGCTCATCAAACATACCTACCGTGAGGGCTGGGAGCTTCCGCCAATGCCGGAGGACTGCTGATGACTGTGGTTGTACTTTGATGATTTTCAGAGAATTACTTAATAATCTTCAAAAAACGCAAAAGATATGAAGAAGGCAATTTATCCGCTTGCAGCAGCTGCTGCAATGTTCGCCGTGACATCCTGCGGCAACAACGGCAAGGCCGCAGATAACGGTCTGGAATATACAGTAGTAGAGGCTGAACAGGTCAACCTCGCAGACTTTCCTGTGGATGAGGAAGGCTACCATGTGATCTTCGACGGCGAGAGCTTCAACGGCTGGAGAGGTTACGGAAAGGACCATGTCCCGAGCAAATGGACCATCGAGGACGGCGCCATCAAGTTCAACGGCACCGGCGGCGGTGAGGCTCAGGAAGGCGACGGAGGCGATATCATCTTCGCCCACAAGTTCAAGAACTTCATTTTCGAGTTCGGCTGGAAGGTTGAGAAGGCAGCAAACTCGGGAGTATTCTACCTTGCCCAGGAGGTTACCACCAAGGACGAGAACGGCCAGGAGCGCTATGAGCCTATCTATATCTCCTGCCCTGAGTATCAGATTCTTGACAATGAGAACCATCCTGACTCCTTCCTCGGTGTGGATGGAAACAGGAAATCGGCATCCCTCTATGACATGATTCCTGCAAAGCCTCAGAACGCAAAGCCTTGGGGCGAGTGGAACAAGGGTAAGATTATGGTTTTCCAGGGCACTGTCATCCATTATCAGAATGACGAGAATGTCCTTGAGTATCATCTCTGGACTCCGAGATGGACGGATATGCTCCAGGCCAGCAAGTTCAGCCAGGAGAACTGGCCTCTCGCATTCGAGCTCCTGAACAATTGCGGAGGCGAGAACCACGAGGGTTACATAGGCTTCCAGGATCACGGAGACGTGGTTTATTACAAGAATATCCGAATCAAACTTTTCGAATAGGGTATGAAGCGTATGCTCGCAATGCTTTCCTTCTTCCCGCTTCTTCTGGGCTCCTGCTCCGGGAATGGCGGGGAGAAGGAATTCTCGATTCAGCTCTACTCGGTGAGAGAGCTCATCGGCAATCCGGAACTTTATGCCGAGAACCATGTCCAGGTACTTTCAGAGCTTGCCGGGATGGGTTATACCGGCGTGGAGGCAGCCTGCTACAATGACGGTCTTCTCTATGGAGTAAGCCCCGAACAGTTCAAGGCAGATATCGAGGCGGCAGGACTGAAGCCTCTTTCCTCACATGTCTCACTTGCCCTTTCGGAGAATGCGCTAATGACAGGTGATTTCAGCGTGGAGCTCGCATGGTGGGACAAGTGCATAGCCGCCCACAAGGCAGCCGGCGTTTCTTACCTCGTAATGCCTTGGTTCCCGGTTCCGGCAGAGCTTGACGCGCTCAAGCGCTACTGTGACTATTTCAACGAGATAGGACGCCGCTGCAATGAGCAGGGCCTGCGTTTCGGATACCACAACCATTCCCACGAGTTCAACAAGATAGGAGATAAGGTGGTTTACGATTTCATATTGGAGAATACCGACCCTGAACTTGTCTTCATGCAGATGGATGTGTACTGGGCTGTGATGGGCAGGGTAAGTCCGGTCGAATACTTCAAGAAATACCCGGGTCGCTTCGAGCTGCTCCACATCAAGGACTACAGCGCTCTCGGACAGAGCGGGATGGTGGGTTTCGACGCCATATTCAACAACTTCGAGCTCTCGGGGACCCGCGACATAGTCGTAGAGATAGAGTTCTCTACCTGCGGAGACATAATGCAGAGCTGCAGGGAGAGTGCGGATTATCTCAAAGCTGCCGAGTTTGTGAAGTGAACTCGTCCTTGATGTTGTACTTGTTCCTGTCCTGACCGTTGCGGGATATCATCTCGCAGATAAAACCGGCAAGGAAGAGCAAAACTCCGATAACGAGCGCAACGAGCGCAAGATAGAACAGAGGCTGGTCTGTCACGGCACGGTATCTCAATCCGTTGGCCTGATGGACCAGTTTCGCTATTATGACCCATATCGCGCAGACGAAGCCTATGAAGAAGGTAAGCAGCCCGGTGAAGCCGAAGAAATGCATGGGTTTCTTCCCGAAGGTGCTGAGAAACCAGAGACTTAGCAGGTCAAGGAAACCGTTGACAAAGCGTTCGAGACCGAATTTGCTCTTTCCGTATTTCCTTTTCTGGTGATGTACAGGTTTTTCCGTAATTCTGTCATATCCGGCGTTCTTGGCGAGATATGGGATGTACCGGTGCATTTCGCTGTAGACCTCGACATCCTTCACGACTTCATTTCTGTATGCCTTGAGCCCGCAGTTCATGTCGTGCAGTTTCACGCCGGTAACCTTGCGCGCTGTCCAGTTATAGAGTTTGGAAGGCAGGTTCTTGGTGAATTTGTTGTCCTGTCTGTTCTGTTTCCATCCGCTGACAATGTCCCAGCCCTCCTCGACGACCATGCGGTACATCTCAGGAATTTCCTCCGGCGAATCCTGGAGATCCGCGTCCATCGTTACGACCACCCGTCCCCGGGCAGCCCTGAAGCCGTGGAAGAGCGCTGCGGATTTTCCGTAGTTGCGGCGGAATGAAATGCCGTGGATTGCGGGATTCGCGCTTCCGAGACGACATATCGTTTCCCATGAGCCGTCGGTACTTCCGTCGTCGACCATTATGATTTCATAGCGGTATGCATTCGTGTCCATAACCTTCTCTATCCACTCCACGAGTTCGGGGAGGGATTCGTTCTCGTTGAAAAGGGATATGACTATGGACAGGTCCAGGTCGTAACTCTTCTGTACCATCATTGTGCGTTTTCGTTATTGTTTCCCTCCGCGTTCCTGAAGTCCCTGAAAGGGTCGGGTGCCGGTATTCTCCTGGACAGTATGGAACTGAGTACCAATCCGTATATGAAACACCATACCAGCTGGCTGAAGAACGATATTACGGAGTAGTTCTCAACTATACTGTCAAACATGGACATCGTATTGGAGTCCAAGATCTTGCCATAAATCTGGTACAGCTGGTCCATGCTCGTTGCCACGGCTGAGGTGAACAGGAATTCCGTCGATACGTAGGAAAGGGCTGCAGTAATGAGGGCGGAGAAGAACGCGGTTGCCACGCCGAATTTGAAGGTGTCGGAATTGCCGACTCCAGGGTTGGATGCGACCATCTTTCTCATAAGGAAGGCCATCAGCCATATACAACCCACGAGTTTTGCAAACCACAGCAGGGACAGCAGCAGGGACGGCCAGGTACTTTCTACCCCCGTGACGGCAAGTGAAAGCATCAGGTATGAACCCGATATGGCTCCGAACATAAGTCCGGCAACTCCAGCCTTGTTGAGAATCGATGCTCTGTCCATTCTGTTTTCCGTTTCAAATTCCATAGTGCAATCAGATGATTATGTCAATATCCTTTGCCGAACCGCGGCAAAGATACGATATTTTTTGTACCTTTGCGCGCTTGCAGTTACTTAAGTTTCGCAGCGAAACTTGTGTTACAGTTATATACATGAACCAGTCATCGACGGGATTGTATCCGTCGGGACACAATTTTTAAGAACTATGATAAATATCAAATTCCCAGACGGCAGCGTCAGAGAGTATGAGGCAGGCGTAACTGCCTATGACATTGCAATGAGTATCAGCCCGAGGCTTGCGGCCGAAGTGCTTGCAGCAACGGTCGTTCCGGCTTCCGATACAACGGGTCAGGGAACAATCTTCGACATTTCGCGTCCTATCTGTGAGGATGCATCGATCAAGCTTCACAAATGGGAAGACCCTGAGGCGAAGAAGACATTCTGGCACTCCTCCTCCCATCTTATGGCCGAGGCCATCGAGGCCCTCTATCCCGGCGTGAAGCTCGCCATAGGTCCTGCAATAGAGAACGGCTTCTACTACGACGTGGATTTCAACGGACATCAGCTGGTCGAGGCTGAGCTCAAGGCCATCGAGGACAAGATGATGGAACTTGCGCGCACCAGGGAGCAGTTCATCCGCACCGAGGTCAGCAAGGCTGATGCACTCAAAACCTTCCGGGAGAAGGGCGACCCTTACAAGTGCGAGCTGATTGAGGATCTCGAGGACGGTACAATTACTTTCTACACCAACGGCAATTTCACCGATCTGTGCCGCGGACCTCACCTCAGGGATACGTCGGTCATCAAGGCGGTGAAACTTCTTTCCATAGCGGGTGCATACTGGAGAGGCGACGAAAACCGCCACATGCTTACCAGGATATACGGAATCACCTTCCCGAAAAAGTCCCTCCTGGACGAGTATCTCGTTCTTCTCGAGGAGGCAAAGAAGCGTGACCACAGGAAGATAGGCAAGGAGATGGAACTCTTCACCTTCTCGCCGAAGGTAGGAATGGGACTTCCTCTCTGGCTTCCCAAGGGTGCGGACCTTAGATTCCGCCTCGAGCTCTTCCTCCGCAAGATACAGCAGAAGTACGGATACCTTCCTGTTGTGACCCCTCATATCGGAAACAAGGAGCTGTATGTCACTTCAGGCCATTGGGAGCACTACGGTTCCGATTCATTCAGACCGATAACCACGCCGCAGGAAGGAGAGGAGTATCTGCTGAAGCCGATGAACTGCCCTCATCACTGCGAGATTTACCGCAGCAAGCCGCGTTCGTACAAGGACCTTCCTGTCCGTCTCGCAGAGTTCGGAACTGTGTACCGTTACGAGCAGAGCGGTGAGCTTCACGGACTTACCCGTGTACGCAGCTTTACCCAGGATGATGCTCACCTCTTTGTGCGCCCTGACCAGATCAAGGATGAGTTCGAAAAGGTGATTGATATCATACTTTATGTATTCAAGACCCTGAACTTCCAGAACTACAAGGCTCAGGTCTCCCTCCGCGATCCGGCCAACAAGAACAAATACATCGGTTCCGACGAGAACTGGGCAAAGGCTGAGGCAGCTATCCAGGAGGCGGCAGCCGAGAAGGGTCTCCCTACTGTCGTGAAGACGGGTGAGGCGGCTTTCTACGGACCGAAGCTCGACTTTATGGTCAAGGATGCACTCGGACGCGAGTGGCAGCTCGGAACCATACAGGTGGACTACAACCTTCCGGAACGTTTCGGACTCGAGTATGTCGGCAGCGACGGAATGAAGCATCGTCCGGTGATGATACACAGGGCTCCGTTCGGCTCTCTTGAGAGATTCGTGGCCGTGCTTCTCGAGCATACTGCCGGAAAACTCCCTCTGTGGCTCACCCCGGATCAGGTTAACATAGTGCCTGTGAGTGAGAAATTTACAGATTTTGCAAAAAAAGTTTGTGAATTGTTGAATAATTCCGAAATTCGCGCCTCCGTTGATGATAGGAATGAGACGATAGGCAAGCGTATCCGTGAGGGTGAACTCAAGAGGATACCGTTCCAGCTTGTCGTCGGTGAACAGGAGGAAAAGGACGGGACCGTCTCTGTCAGAAGGCAGGGCGGCGTAAATGCAGGAACAATGACAATTGATGCCTTTGCCGAGCTCGTGCTGAGCGAGGTGAAGCAACAGTTGTCCTGACCTTATAAATACAGTATAAATTTTAATTACAGGAGGACTAAACTATCGCAGCACCTTTCAAACCTACCCCCAGGCCGAGACCTGGCGGTTCACGTCCGAACGGACGTCCTGTACCGGGACAGAGGAAGGACGATGACGGACTGAGAATCAATCGTGAGATCACAGCAAGGCAAGTGCGCCTCGTAGGGGACAATGTTCCTGAGCAGGGCGTATATGACCGTGACGCAGCCTTGAGGCTGGCCGATGAACTTGGTCTTGACCTGGTGGAAATCAGTGCCAAGGCTGATCCTCCGGTATGCAAGATACTTGATTACCAGAAGTACCTCTATCAGCAGAAGAAGAAGGCCAAGGAAATGAAGGCCAATTCTGCCAAGATAGTGATAAAGGAGATACGCTTCGGGCCAAATACGGATGAGCACGACTTCCAGTTCAAGCTCAAACATGCCACTGAATTCCTCCAGGAGGGTTCAAAGGTCAAGGCCTCGGTGTTCTTCAGGGGACGTTCCATCGTCTATGCGGATCAGGGCGAGAAACTGCTTCTGCGCTTCGCCGTCGAACTTGAAGAGTACGGCAGGGCCGAGCAGATGCCGAAGCTCGAGGGCAAGAGGATGATAATGATGATTGCTCCGATCAAGAAGAAATGACCCACGTGAAGTGGAGCATATATTTATTAACGTTTAATTTTCATTAACACCATGTCAAAGTTGAAGACCATCTCCGGTGCCAAAAAGCGTTTCGCGCTTACCGGAACGGGCAAGATCAAGAGGAAGCATGCTTACCACAGCCACATCCTCACAAAGAAGACCAACAAGCGCAAGAGAAATTTGGACCATTTCGCTATCGTTGAAAAGGTAGACGAGAAGAGAGTCAAAGCCCTGTTGGGAATGTAATCAACCAAATCAGTATCACTTGGAACGCAGTCGTAAAGATTCCGCCCGGATAAAGCGGGACACTGCCTCCATAAAACAGTCAAATTATGCCAAGATCGGTAAATTCAGTTGCCTCAAGGGCACGCCGCAAGAAGATTCTCAAAAGAACCCGCGGTAACTTCCTTTCAAGAAAAAATGTTTGGACGGTAGCAAAGAACACCTATGAGAAGGGTCTTACTTATGCTTACCGTGACCGCAAAGCCAAGAAGCGCTCTTTCCGCGCCCTCTGGATCCAGCGTATCAACGCTGCTGCACGCCAGTACGGTATGACCTACTCCCAGTTTATGGGCAAGATCGGAAAGCAGAACATCGGTCTGAACCGCAAGGTTCTCGCAGACCTGGCCATGAACAACCCTCAGGCTTTCGAGGCTATCATCAATTCTGTAAAGTAGTCTGACGAAAGTGGGTTTCAGGGATATATACTCCAATAAGTGGGTGCGGCTGGCTTTCTGGTCCGTGCTTTACATATTGTGGGTGATATGGCTCGGTTCCTATTGGTGGCTCCTCGGCCTCGGCGTCATCTTCGACATCCACATAACCCGCAAGGTAAAGTGGGCGTTCTGGAAGGTTGAGTACAAGGAGGGAGAAAAGCACAACATACTGCTGGACTGGCTCGATGCCATAATCTTCGCAGTCATAGTGGTGACTTTCATCAATATTTTCTGGTTCCAGTCATTCAAGATCCCGTCTTCCTCGATGGAGAGCACCCTCTATACGGGTGACCATCTTTTCGTGAGCAAGCTCACCTATGGCCCGCGTGTGCCCCAGACTCCGCTCACCGTTCCTTTTACCCACAATGTGCTTCCCGGAGGCAAAGAGTCGTATTCGACACTTATCCAGAACAAGTACAGGAGGCTCAAGGGCTTCAGGAATGTAAGGAGAGGCGATGTCGTAGTCTTCGGATTCCCGAACGGCGATACGGTGATGACCAAGTACCCCTTCGACGATTATTACGCATACAAGCGTGCATTCGGCAAGGAGTATGTCGAGAAGAATTACGGACCCCTCAAGGTCCGTCCTGTAGACAAGAAGGACCACTATGTCAAGAGATGCACCGCTGTTGCAGGCGACACGCTCAGTATCGTAAACGGTGTGGTCTATGTAAATTCCTCAGCCCAGGAAGTGCTTCCCGGAATGCAGAATTCCTACAATGTCGTAACGGACGGAAACAGAATCAACCAGAAGACCCTCGAGTCTCTGGGACTGAATATGAGGGAGCTTTATTTCGACTCGAAACTGCCGGGATATCCGGCGATGCCGCTTACGGAGAGTATGAAAGCCGAGGTGTCAGCGCTTGCCAATGTGGTATCAGTCACTGCCAACAACGACGTTTATCCGCCCGACTATCCGGATTCGTACCAGGCCCTTTTCCCTTTCAGGAAGGAGTTTGAATGGACCAGGGACAACTATGGTCCGATATGGGTTCCGGCAAAAGGCGCTACGGTCGAGCTTGACGCGGCAAATCTCCCGCTCTACGAGAGGATTATCTCGGTGTACGAGTCCAATGAACTCGAGATCGGAGAGGATGGTGCCATATTCATCAATGGGGTTGAGACTCACAGTTACACTTTCAAGCAGGATTATTTCTGGATGATGGGAGACAACAGACACAATTCCCTCGATTCGAGGTATTGGGGTTTTGTTCCAGAGGACCACGTCGTGGGACGTCCGTCGCTCATATGGCTCTCCACTGACCAGAATTATGGTTTCCCTAAGAACATCAGGTGGCGCAGATTCCTTAAAATACTGTAACTATTGCAATTCTGGTTTTTTTTGGAGATATTTGCACCCCCTAAAATTTGAAATTTTAAAAAGTTAAATACAATGGCAAAGGTTTGTCAAATCACCGGAAGGAAGAGAATGGTCGGCAACAATGTCGCGCATTCCAAGCTGCGCACAAAGCGCATTTTCGCCCTCAACCTCAAGTCCAAGAAGTTCTGGTCTGAGGCGGAGCAGAGGTTTGTGACACTCAAGGTGTCAGCCAAGGGTATGAGGACAATCGAGAAGAAAGGTCTCGATGCAGCACTCAAGGATGCTCAGAAGAACGGATATATTAACCTTTTTTAATCTTTTGTAGTTATGGCAAAGAAAGCTAAAGGTAACAGGGTACAGGTTATCCTCGAGTGCACTGAGCAGAGGGAGAGCGGCGTACCTGGAATGTCAAGGTACATCACCACCAAGAACAAGAAGAACACTACAGAGCGTCTTGAGAGGAAGAAATACAATCCTTACCTTAAGAGAGTCACTGTACATCGTGAGATCAAATAATTAAGGAGTTTACTTTATGGCAAAGAAAGCAGTCGCAACCTTCTCCGCCAAGGCCGGCGCAAAGAAGATGGTAAAGTGCATCCGTATGGACAGGTCCGCAAAGACAGGAGCTTATTGCTTCAAGGAGGAACTTGTTGAGGATGCAAAGGTCAAGGAATTCTTCGCAAAGTAATTCCTTTCCATATTGGATATCTCACAAGAGACAATATCTGCAGGAGGGTCGCATGTCACAGGACTTGCGACCTTCTTTTTTGTTTTCACATTCCTCAAATATTTGTAACTTTGTTTGTTTATGTAATATGAAGAATATTACTATATCGTATTTATATGGGACTGTTTGACAAAGGTGTCCAGAAGACCAGACGAAGTTTCTTCGAGAAGATAACGAGGGTTGTTGCCGGCCACTCGAGGGTGAGCGACGGTCTGCTTGACAATATTGAGGAAGCTCTCGTCGCTTCCGATATGGGTGTGGATACGACACTTCGCATCATTGACCGTCTCGAGGACCGCGTGGCAGCCGACAGGTACCTGACTACAGAGGAGTTGCTCGGGATGCTCCACGAGGAGATAGCCTCGCTGCTCGAGATTGACGGCGCGGTGCAGGAAAAGGAAGAACAGGAGAAGGGAGAAGAGGAAAAAGCGTTCCCTATGGACTTCACGAAGAAGCCTTACGTCATCCTTGTCGTCGGCGTCAATGGCGTAGGCAAGACCACGACCATAGGAAAACTCGCGGCTCAGCTTGCGCGTATGGGCAAGAAGGTGGTGATAGGTGCTGCTGATACTTTCCGTGCCGCCGCGGTGGACCAGCTGACAATATGGTCTGAGCGTGCCGGCGTGGACATAGTAAAGCAGCAGATGGGCTCTGATCCCGCATCTGTAGCTTACGATACCGTGAAATCGGCGGTGGCAAAGGATGCAGATGTTGTGCTCATAGATACGGCCGGCCGTCTCCACAACAGGGTGGACCTCATGAATGAGCTTACCAAGATAAGGAACGTCATACGGAAAGTGGTTCCGGACGGTCCGCATGAGGTGATGCTGGTCATTGACGCAACGACGGGCCAGAATGCCTTCCAGCAGGCGAAGGAGTTCATGAGGGCTACGGACGTCAGTTCGCTGGCGGTTACCAAGCTCGACGGCTCAGCCAAGGGAGGCGTGGTCATTGGCATAGTGGATCAGTTCAAGGTCCCTGTAAAGTTCATAGGAATAGGCGAGGGTATAGATGATCTCAAGGTCTTCGACAGGAAGGAATTTGTGGACTCTCTCTTCTCCATGGATGATCTCATTGGAAAATAATAATAGTATACAGATATGACAATCTCTTACAATTGGTTGAAGGATTATCTCCACTGCGGCCTCTCTCCTGAGGCCGTATGCGAGGCGCTTACGTCTATTGGCCTCGAAGTGGATGCTCTCGAGCAGACGGAGGCGATACCGGGCGGTCTCAAGGGTGTGATTGTGGCAGAGGTCGTGGAATGCGTGGAGCATCCCGATTCCGACCATCTTCATGTTACCAAGCTCAACACCGGAGAGCCTGAGCTGCTTCAGGTTGTCTGCGGAGCCCCGAATGTGGCTGCAGGTCAGAAGGTCCTGCTTGCGACAGTGGGTACGGTGCTCGGAGAAGACTTCAAGATAAAGAAGTCAAAGATACGCGGAGTCGAGTCCTTCGGTATGATATGCGCCGAGGATGAACTCGGAATAGGAGAGGACCATTCCGGAATAATGGTGCTCGACCCGTCTGCGGTTCCCGGTACTCCTGCGAAGGAATATCTTCATCTCGAGACCCAGTCGGTAATCGAAATCGGACTGACCGCCAACAGGGTCGATGCAGCTTCGCACATAGGAGTCGCCCGTGATCTGTATGCATATCTCAAACTCAACGGCATCCCTTGCAGCCTCGAGATTCCTGACGTTTCCGCGTTCAGTGAAGGCGAGGGTGAGGCTGTGCCGGTAGAACTGCTTGCTCCGGAGGCTGCGCCGCGCTATACAGGCACGACAATCAGGGGCGTGAAGGTCGGTCCGTCTCCTGAATGGCTGCAGAAGAAGCTCTTGAGCATAGGCCTCAGACCTATCAACAATGTCGTGGATATCACCAACTTCGTTTTGATGGAGATTGGCCAGCCTCTGCATGCCTTCGACCTGAACAAAATAAGGGGAGGAAAGGTAATCGTCCGCATGGCCGAAGAGGGTGAGACTATGGTGACCCTCGATTCCGTGGAGCGCAAGCTTTCGTCCTCCGATCTTGTAATCGCCGACGCAGAGGGTCCAATGTGCATCGCCGGAGTGTTCGGCGGCATCGATTCCGGAGTAACCGAGCAGACTGTGGACGTATTCCTTGAGTCGGCATACTTCACTCCTGCGTACATACGCAAGACCAGCAAGAGGCATACGCTCAAGACAGACGCATCTTTCAGGTACGAAAGGGGATGCGACCCTCTTGTGACAGAGTGGGCTGCTCACCGTGCGGCTCTTCTCATCTCTGAAATCGCCGGGGGAAAGGTTTGCGGCCGCGTACAGGAGGCCTGCCCTGTGAAGCCTGAGAAGAAGCTCATCGAGCTCGATTATGCCCGTATGGAGGCTTTCATTGGCAAGAAGTTGGGCTGGCAGGTGATGGAGAGCATACTCACGGACCTCGCATACGAGTTTGTGGAAAGTCGCTGCGATGCCGAAGGCAATCATCTTGGCGCGACCGTGGCAGCGCCTTCGTATATGGTCGACGTTTACCGCGAGTGCGACGTCGTCGAGGAGATTCTGCGAATCTACGGTTACAACAACATAGAACTTCCCGCGGGAATGAAGATCAGTGTCAATGCGACCGTGAAACCGGAGCCGGAGGCGGTGCGCAACACGATTTCAGACTTCCTGGCTGCTAACGGATTCGTGGAGACCATGAACAACTCCTTGACGAAATCCGAGTACTATTCAAAGTGCACGACCTGGCCGGAGGAAAAGTGCGTGAGGATAATGAACCCGCTCAGCACCGATCTCAACGTTCTCCGTCAGACTTTGATATTCAATGGTCTGGAGGTCGTTGCCTACAATATCAACCGCCAGATTTCAACTATGCGTACCTTCGAGTACGGCTCGGTATATTCCTTTGATCCTCAGAAAGACGGGAAGACTCTCGATTCCTATGAGGAGCATCAGAATTATGCCCTGTTCATGACTGGCCCGGAGGAGAAGTCCTGGCGCGCCGAAGCACGCAAGGGAAACTTCTTCCAGCTCAAGGGTTATGTGGAATTGCTTCTGCGCCGTTTCGGAGCGGATATATGGTCTATGGAGACGACTCCTGCCCCTTCGGACATCTTTGCTGAGGGACTCAGCTACAGGCTTCAGGGCTCGGACAAGCTGCTGCTCACCCTCGGCACCGTTGCGCCGGCTCTTTGCAGGCAGTTCGGTATCAAGCAGCCGGTATTTGCGGCGGAGATAAGCTGGCCTGCGCTGTTCGAACTCATCAAGAGGGACAAGATAAAATACAAGGAACTCCCTAAGTTCCCTGAGGTAAGAAGAGATCTCGCAGTACTCGTTGATGAGTCCGTGACCTATGCAGACCTGAGGAAGAGCGCCCTGAAAGCTGGCAAGAAGCTCGTAAGGAACGTGCGTCTGTTCGATGTCTACAGAGGTGACCGCATCCCTGAGGGCAAGAAGCAGTATGCGATGAGTTTCATACTTCAGGATCCGGACAAGACCCTCGTGGATGCAGAGGTCGAGAAGATAATGTCGAGGATACTTTCCTCCTTCACCAATGAGTGGGGAGCAGTGCTGAGATAGAGTGACGTCAGTAAGGCAATGAAGAAGGCGTTACGCATATTCTCCGTGCTTGTCATTACGCTTGCCGTCTTTTCCTCCTGCAGGAAAGGCGGCAGGATAATTCCGCGTGACAGGATGTCGAAGATGTATGCGGAAATGCTTTTGACCGATCAGTGGATTTCCACCCATTACGATATGCGCAGGCACGCGGATACGACCTTCGTATATGGACCCGTACTTGAAAAATACGGGTATACCGCGGAGGACTGGAGGGCCAGCGTGGCTGAGTATCTGCACGATCCGCAGAGGTATGCGCGCATGCTGCACAAGACGGTGGCGATACTCGAAAAGAGGGTCGACGAACTCGAGGCCCTGAACAGGAAGGATGCCGCAGCTGCGGAGTATCTCCAGGGTCTGGAACGCTTCAGACCGGAAAGGATATTCACGATGAGCGGTATGAAGAACAGGGAGGTTTTTGTTGAAGGAGGCGTGGTCTACTTTGTCGATACGGTCGGTGGAGACTGGATGTTCGATCCTGACAAGGATGCGGACACGGTTTACAAGGGACCTATGCTGATATGGCCCGTCCCGTCCGACACAACAGCATTGGCTGACAGCCTGGCAGTCGCGGACAGCCTTGCAACTGCTGACAGCCTTGCAGCGGCGGATAGTCTGTCCGTTGAAGGCACGGCAAATGCGGCGGACAGCCTTGCAACGGCGGATACGGTACGGAAAGCGCAGCGTATATCCTTCGAAGAATTCAAGGGCATCAGGATAAAGGAGAGATTGTGATATGCTCAGATTCGATGATATAGTGTTCGGGCCAATACACAGCAGAAGGCTGGGGTCGTCGTTGGGAATCAATCTGCTTCCCCGCGACGGAAAACTGTGCAACTTCGACTGCGTGTATTGCGAATGCGGATGGAACAGGGACGGTCGCAGCACTGATGCGCGGCTTCCTCAGCCGTCCGAACTCAGGGCAGCCCTCGAGGCGAAGCTGCTCGAATGCAGGGAGGCGGGGACTGGAATAGACTCCATCACCTTCTCCGGCAACGGAGAGCCTACTCTGAACCCTGATTTTCCGGATATGGTGGATATTGTTCTGGAACTCAGGGACAGATACTACCCGGGCGCAGTCGTTTCCGTGCTGAGCAACGCCACTTCAGCGGGCGACCCGGCCATTGCGGATGCCCTCAGGAAGGTGGACAATCCCATACTGAAGCTGGATGCACCCGACAACAGGGGTGTGGAACTGGTCAACAGACCTGCATTCCCTTACGACATGGACAAGATTGTCGACGCTCTCAAGGCTTTCGGGGGAAATTTCATACTCCAGACGATGTTTCTCCGATGGGACGGCTACGATACCGCCGAAGGTCTGGAAAAGTGGATGGACATAGTCCGAAGCTTGCATCCGCGCTCGATAATGGTATATAGTCTCGACAGGGAGACCCCGCAGTCGGGATTGAGAAGATATTCTGCTGAAGAGATGGCAGCAATGGTAAGACCTCTCGTCGAAGAAGGCTTCAAAGTACAGATCAATGCATAATTTTTCAATTTTTCAGATATGACAGATTATTTCAAGAAGTACAACTACGCTCCCGATATCGAGGCGGTAAACAGAAGCCTCCAGCTTATCTCGATGGGATTAGAGGACATAACCTGCCCCCAGGTTCTCAAGGACTGTTTCTCGATGATGGATCTGACCACGCTCAAGACCAACGATACTCCTGCTTCAGTATCCAAGCTCGTGCGCAAGGTCAATGAGTTCCGCTCCCATTATCCGGAATATCCCAATCCGGCTTCGATATGCGTATTTTCAAACTTTGCTCCTGTTCTTAAAGAGACTCTCACTGCAGAGGGCGTCCATATCACTGTCGTGTCAGCCTGCTTCCCTTCTTCCCAGAGTTTTCTCGAGGTGAAACTCAAAGAGGTTGAAATGGCGGTCGAGGCAGGTGCGGATGAAGTGGATATAGTCCTTGCTCTCAATGCTTTCCTCGAGGGGGACTATGACAGGGCTTCGAACGAAATCGTGCAGGTGCGCAAGACCATAGACCGGATAGCCGAGGCTCAGAACAGAAAGGTGGTACTCAAGGTGATTCTCGAGACAGGCCTGCTTGCAACTCCTGAGAATGTGGCGAATGCGTCATTCCTTGCGATGGAGGCCGGTGCGGATTTCATAAAGACCTCCACTGGAAAGGTTGAGGTCAATGCCACACCTACGGTCGCATATGTTATGTGCGAGTGCATCGCCGCCTTCTACAAGGTGACGGGACGCAGGATAGGCTTCAAACCGGCCGGTGGAATGTCGACCGCTTCCGATGCTGTTTCCTACTATTCCATCGTGAGCACAGTTCTCGGCAAGGAATGGCTCAACAAGAATCTCTTCCGCCTCGGTGTCAGCAGAATGGCAAACAATCTACTTTCCGAGGTAGAACAGAAGACCGTAACGTATTTTTAGACAGCCCCTTTGTCCCCGCCCTGTAAGGGCAAAGAGACAAAAATGTAGCAAAATTCAGCTTTACTCGTAAAGAAAATCGCCCTCTCAGACTACTGGGAGGGCGATTTTTGTAATTATCCGTAGAATAAAAATTTCTACGCATGCTTCCCTTCTACCTTTGCTTCGTAACAATTCGGAACAGAATGGAAATGAAACGCAGAGGAATGAGAAAGCTTACGGCAGCGGTGCTGTCGTCGCTTGCGGTCATATCGTGTGCCAAGGAAATGGGGCCGGATCCCTATGATTCGACAGATTTCGATTACGCATACGGGCTGGACCACGGGGAGATTGTTCTCGGAAAAAAGTTGGAGAATCCATATACGGTGGAGAACGTCGGGAAGGCTTTGGCCAAGGTCTACCCGACCAAGGGAAGGCTTGAGGTGGAGACGACCAATATCTACGCCCGTTTCCTTCCGAAGACGGACGCCGAACTCGAACTTCTGGATGGACTGGTTCTTGTCGACCATCCCCTGGACTACGCGATAGCCCGTGAAGGGGACTGGTACCACGATCCTGAGGTACCGGAAGGGGAGATGACCTGGATGTACGCAGTCGTGGACAAGGATTACGTGTTCCCGGACGTCCAATATGAGGTCCTGGACGAATGTTTCATCTCGGAGAACCGAACTGTGACGAGAAGCCCCGGCGGAGAGGTCCTGGATGACGGCATAGATTGGGATGAGGTTATGCGCACGGCGTATATGATGACGGGGAACGGCGGCCTTCTGGAGTCTTTGGAAACGAGAGCGTCCGAGCTTGAAGAGGCGTGCCCATCCGGGCGCATAACCCTTGTGGACAAGGATGCGGCGGGCGGAAAACCCGTCGGTGTGGCAGGAGTCACGGTCTTGTGCAATTCCTTCGTGAAATTTGCCAAGGCTTATACCGACAGGGACGGATACTACCGTATGGACAAGAGTTTCAAGTCCAGCGTGAGGTACAGGCTCGTGTTCAGGAACGAAAGGGATTTCTCCCTGGGTTTCAATTTCATACTTGTGCCGGCATCGGTCTCGACACTCGGAAAGTCCGATCCTTCGGGAGTCAACGTGACGGTAACGGAAGACTCGGATCCCCGTCTGTTCAGGCGTTGCGCCGTCAGCAATGCAGCTTATGATTTCATCGGCCGATGCACCCCGAAGGACCTTGGAATAGACCCTCCGCAGAAGGATATGCGTATATGGATATTCCCGGACGTGAAGGCGAGTTCAGCGATTATGATGCACCACGGTACGGTGGTTGACGACGCGAGAATCGCGAGCTGGCTCGGTGTCTATGCACCTATTGTAACTTTCTTCGCTCCGGATATCACCATAGGCGCATCCGGAAAGGACAGTTGCAAGGACCTTTATTCCGTAACCTGCCATGAAATGGCGCACGCCTGCCATTTTGCATCCGTGGGAAAGAAATGGTGGGACAAGTACATAGGCTTCATCCTGAGTTCCTTCCTCTCTTCCGGCGGTACAACCTACGGAACCGGTTCGGAGCCTGGCGCAGGCTACTGTGAGATAGGGGAGATGTGGGCCTATTTCATACAGGCGAAGATGCATAAGGAACGCTATGGCGGTGGTATGCCTTCTTTCGGGACTTCGTACTGGTTCTATCCGCAGATATTCAGATATCTCGAAGAAAGGGGACTGCCGGCGGGGAATATTTTCGAGGCC
Organism: Bacteroidales bacterium; assembly: GCA_016293535.1. Classification (GTDB taxonomy): domain Bacteria; phylum Bacteroidota; class Bacteroidia; order Bacteroidales; family UBA932; genus Cryptobacteroides. The sequence goes on from JAEDEB010000011.1 coordinate 19,433, forward strand.
CTTACGGATGAGGTTTGTTCAAGGGAACTGCTCCAGACCAAACTGCTGGACCTTTATCCCGCCAAGAAAACCGTAATCCAGCAGGTATTTTCAAGATATGAGTGATATGAAGCGCATAGGTGTGGCCGTGATTATCCTGCTTGTTTCTTCTACCGTAGTCTTCTCGCAGGAATTCTCACTTTCGACCAATCTTGTCGGCTACGCTAATCTCGGGACCATGAACGCGGAGTTCTCCTATGCCGCAACACGGCATATCAGTGTCAACGCGTCCGTGAAATACAACCCCTTCACATTTCACAAAGGAACTTCCCGACAGTTCCAGTCCAGACAGCAGAGTTATGCAGCGGGCATAAGGTGGTGGCCATGGCATAGTTTGTCCGGATGGTGGGTGGCGGCAAAGCTCCAGTATCAGGAGTACAATGCGGGAGGCATTCTCTCGCGCCGGACAGAAGAAGGGGATAGGGCTGGTGTCGGATTGACCGTAGGCTACACCTATATGCTTCATCCTCACGTAAATATGGAATTCGGACTTGGAGGCTGGGCAGGCTGCAAGTGGTATACCGTCTATTCCTGTCCCAAGTGTGGAATCAAGGAGGAGAATGGCCGCAAGGCCTTCATCCTTCCCAATGACCTGATTGTGTCCATCGCATATGTATTCTGAGTGGAGACTGATATTGTGCATGGTGACGGGATTGACCGTGGTTTCTTGTTCTTCGTCCGTGAAGCTGGGCGTGATTGAGAGGGGAGAGACTTCTGTGGAGATGTCCCTGCCTTCGGACGAGGAACTTGCAGTGGAGAACGAGGGGGAGATGACTTCGGTCGCGGTGGACACTTCCAGGAACGGGGAACCCTACATAATGAGGGCGATAAAGGATGAACAGAGCGGGGAGATGGTCGCTACCGACGTGATTAGCGCATCGAAGGTGACTGCCCGTTTCCGCCACGTGGCTGAACGTCTGGGCAAGATACTCCTTGAATTCGACATCTCGGTTCCGGAAGAGATGATGGACTCGAAATGGCAGTTGAGATTTCTTCCGACAATGAAGATGATGGGAGACAGCCTCGCAATGGAGCCGCTGTACATCACCGGGCGACGGTACAGGGAGGCCCAGCTCAGGGGATATCAGAGATATGAGGCTTTCCTTCGTTCCATAATCACAGACACTACCAGATTCATTAACATACATCAGCTTGAAATCTTCCTCAAGAGAAATTTCCCCGAGACCTATGCGATGAAGAACGACACAAGTTTTGTTTCGGAACCGGAAGCCCGCAATCTCTTCGGTGTTTCCCAGAGGCAGGCTCTGGAGCACTATACAAGCCACTTTCTGATTGCAAGGAACGAGAGGCGCAAGGGCAATATGGGGAAGATGTTTAAAAAATATGTCAAATCTCCCATAGAGACGGACGGTATACGTCTGGATACCGTGCTCAATGAGTCGGGTCTGTTCGTTTTCCGTTACAGGCAGCAGCTGGCGAGCCGTCCCGGTCTCAAGAAGATTGTCGTTTCGCTCCGGGGTGAGATCTATGATTTCGGAAAATGTCTCGGCGTGATGCCGTATCCCGAAGACCTGGTTTTCTACGTGAGCTCCCTCTCCTCTTTGACAGACGCTTCACACAAATTCCTGACTAGAGTTCTTGAACGGAGGGTTTCAGCTCAAACACTTGCTTTGATTGATTTCGACCAGGGAAGTGCACAAGTGGATACCACCCTGGAGGGGAACGCTCAAGAAATGGAACGCATACGGGAATGTATAGGAGAGCTCGCTTCAAGGGAGGAATTCGAACCTGATTCCATAGTGGTCACCGCCTCATGCTCCCCGGAAGGCTCTTACCGTTCCAATGCAAACCTCGCTTCCAGGCGCGCTGAAGCTCTGGCGGTATATATCGACACTCTCGGGAAGGACGGCTCATGGAAGATGGTTTCGAGGTCGGTTCCAGAGAACTGGGAACGCTTCGGCCGTCTCGTGGCCTCTGACACAACTCTTTCGCAGGATTTCAAGAGGAATTTCACGGAGTTGCTTTCTTCTTCAGTTGACAGGGATATACTCGAAAGGAAACTGTCGAAAATGCCGGAGTATCCATACCTGCGCCGCAGGATATATCCCCGTCTGAGGACAGTCAGCCTCGAGTTCCATCTCCACCGCAAGGGTATGGTCAAGGATACCATTGTGACGACGGAACCTGATACACTATACGAGAGGGGTGTCACTGCCCTGAGAAATCTCGATTACAAGACTGCATGCACCATACTCCGCCCTTACAGGGACTACAATGCAGCCCTCGCCCTTCTGGCTTCGGCGTATAACTGGTCGGCACTCGAGATTCTTGACGGCCTGGACCAGTCGAGACCGGACGTGCTCTATCTGAAGGCCATAGCCTACGCGCGGCTTGGAAATGTCGATGCTGCGTCCCGTTGCTACCTGGCCAGTGCGGAGGCCGATCCGTCCATGGCATTCCGTGCCAATCTCGACCCGGAACTGTCCGACATAGTCAGACGTCAGCAATCCGCTCAATAACCCCGATACATAATCAACATATTACAATACTCCCGACACATAACCAAAAAACAGCAATATGCATAAATCTATCTTACTTGCAGCCATCGTTGCTGCGGCAATGTGCTCCTGCAGCAGGGAGCAACTTCCTGAGAAGGACTATGGAAACGCCCGTGCGGACATTACGGTGAAACTTCCGTCACGGGTTGTGACGGGTACCCGTTCGGTTCCCGAGACGGCGGATGAAAAGGCTGTCAACAGCCTTCAGGTCTATGTCTTCAATGAGGGCGGCACAACTCTCGAGTCCTACGGCAGCGGGTCTTCCACTTCCCTGACGCTCAGCGTCAGCCTCGGCAGCAAGCTTGTGGCTGCTCTTGTCAATTTCGATGAGGTCAAGGATGTGACAAACATCGAGGCCCTCAAGGCAAAGATCTCCGACCTTTCCGACAATATTGAAGGAGGTTTCGTGATGTTCGGCACTGAAAAGGCCGACGTCCAATTAAATTCCACTGTGGAGGTGGACGTGACCAGACTGGTTGCGAGGGTTGTCATCTCGTCAGTGACCAATGCGATTGAAATACCACAGTACAAGGACGCTCCCATCAAGCTCAAAGACGTGTCTCTTGTCAATGTGGGTGGTTGCACTGACCTGACTGCGCAGAGGGCCCCGGATGCGGACAGGTATTACAACAAGGCCTCTCTTGCGGGAGATCTTCCTTCCCTTCTGTCCAAGTCATATCAGCAGGAAATTCCTAATGCGGAATCCTTCGACGCGGATGCGAGGCTTTACTGCTATCCAAACTTTGCGGAAACGGATTCGGATGACAGCCAGTGGTCTCTACGCTTTACGAGACTTGTGGTCACCGTTGAAATTGCCGGAAGGGATTGGTATTATCCCATCTCTCTTGCTGACGGAGTCCGTGCCAACACTTCGTATGAAATAACTGAACTGAGAATAACACGACTGGGCTCAGAGTCGCCTGACGAACCGATAGAGACAGGCTCCGCCACGTTCACGGTGAATGTCAATCCTTGGGTATATACGGATATGAGCACCGTTACCATCTGACGTCGCTTCTCCATCACACACATTTTCTGATATCAAACATTATGAGACAGTCCTCCGTTCTTCCGGCAGTTCTTTTGTTTACGATCTTCTCCTGTTCGGTAAAGGAGAAGAGATGCGATTGCCCGTGCTATCTCTACGTCGATTTCAGCGTGGAGGATCCGGGAATTGTTGCCTCATCGGTGATTGACGTAAGTTCGGAGGACGGTTTCCTGTTTGATGCTGTACTCGACAGCTCGGTATGTTCACGTGGCGTGTCCGTTCCTGTCCCCAGGGGTGAGGTTTCCGTCAATGTCGTGGCTTATGACGGAGGGATGTTCGTTCCTGGCAATGGGCTTGTGATTCCATGGGGCGGGGATTGTCCTCCGCTGTATTTCCATCATTCGGATGTCGACACTTCTTCCGATTCGGCGAGGGATACGGTCAGGCTCCACAAGTCGTACTGTGCTGTGACAGTGCGGCTTCTGTCCAGGGAGTCCTCGGAGAGTCTTGGATTCGAGATCTGCGGAAATGTCTGCGGCTATGACAGACAGGGCAGTCCGCTCGGGGGAGATTTTGCTTCAACGGGAGAGGTCCTCGAGGATGGGAGGTCCCTTGTGAGGATTCCCCGGCAGCTGGATTCGTCACTCCGGCTGCGTGTAGTTGGAAGCGGAGAGGTCGTCAGGGAATTCGCGCTTGGCGAGTATATGTCCTCAGGGGGATATGACTGGACGGCTCCGGATCTGGAGGATGTAGACGTGACAGTAGACTTTGCGCTCGCTGCAGTTACTGTAAAAGTCGAGAACTGGTCCGTCAAATATGTCTACGACGTCGAGATTTGATTTTTATTTTCAACTACAAAATATTTTCTTACCTTTGTGGTCCTGTTGCGCGGGTGGCGAAATGGTAGACGCGCTAGTTTCAGGAGCTAGTGGGGTAAAACCTGTGTGAGTTCGAGTCTCATCTCGCGCACTTTATTCAATTGCAACCGTATGGTTTTCATACGGTTGCTTTTTTTGTGCCGAATTAACGAACTATTGGTGTTATGAGTTTGGCGCGGGAAAACACCCGTCTTCAGACGGGGTATGAAAGCGCCCGCATTCGCTTTCATAATTCAATGGTTTTTAGTAAATTTGTACTATGTTGACATACGGGTACAAACTATATAGTTCAAAGCGCAACCGCAAGATAGATGCGATGCTGCGCGAGGCCTGTTTTGTCTGGAACCACGCTCTCGCACTTCAGAAACGCTACTACCGTCTGATAAGCAGGTATTGCTCCTGTTCTAGGATGAAGCATCATTTTTCCCGCCGAATCGCCCGCTGCCGTCTGCACAGCCAGACCGTTCAGGAGATATTGGAGCGGCTGGATGCCGCTTACCAGCGTTTCTTTCTGCACTTGTCGGCCAGACCGCCGAAGTTCAAGCGTGCAGAGCAGTTCCGAAGCTTAGTGTACAAGCAGGGCGGATTCAAGCTGAACTCCAACGTGCTTGTTCTGAATTCCATAAAGCAGCACTTCCAGTTCTCGTATTCCCGTCCCTGGGAGGGGCAGGTCAAACAGATCCGGATCAAGCGCAGTCCTCTCGGCGAGTACTACCTGTACATCGTCACCGATGCGGTTGCGCAACCCCGACGAAAGACACACGATGGTGCATCGGTCGGGATGGACTTCGGACTGAAGACCTACCTCACCCTGAGCGACGGGACGAGGATTGAGAATCCGCTGTTCCTCAGGCAGGAACTGAATAACCTACGCAAGGCGTCACGGCGTTTGTCAAAGTGCGAAAGAGGTTCGGCGCACCGCCTTGCGGCGAGGCTAGCCCTTGACCGCATCCACGAGGACATCACGAACCGCCGTGACGACTGGCAGTGGAAGCTCGCCCACGAGCTGTGCCGTACCTATGACACGATGTGCGTGGAGGACCTGCAGCTGACAGGGATGTCCCGTCTGTGGGGTCGCAAGATGGCGGACCTGGCCTTCGGCTCGTTCATGCAGAAGCTCGAACACACGGCATCCAAGTACGGCTGCGAGGTGCGCAAGGTGGACAGGTACTATCCGAGCAGCAGGACCTGTTCTGTATGTCAGTATGTCAATGAACATCTGAGTCTTCGTGACAGGCATTGGACCTGTCCGGAGTGCGGAACGCATCACGACAGGGATGCGAACGCAGCGACCAATATCCTGAGGCAGGGCATTGCCTCGTCAGGGAGTCCCCGTAAGACGAAGGTCACCCTTCGCAAGGGGCGCTAGCCACCTGAGAATCTCCGTCCTTCAGGGCGGGGAGTATGTCAATGGGAATTTGAGGATTGTGAATTAGTTGAACAAGTGAGAGGAGGTCTTCTGGTTCGACTTTGCGGTCGGAACCATATCCGGCATGCTGTTTTCGCTGATAGCGCTGGTGTTTATTCTCCCGGTCCTGTTGCTATACAGACGGTAGTAGTGGGCTGAGAGTATGCAGCAGCAGACCTCGGAAGCCGGCATCGCGAGCCAGATACCGTCAAGACCTATCGCAAGAGGCAGAAGGAGCACTGCAGAAATCTGGAATATGAACATCCTGGACAGCGAAATCTTCGCTGAGGTGATGCCGTCGTTGAGGGCTGTGAAGAAGGCTGAGGCGAAGATGTTGAAGTGAGAGAGCAGGAATGAGAGGGAATAGAGGCGGAAAGCCCGTGTGGAGAGCTCCCACAATTCCCTGTCATAGCCGGTGAATATGCCGGCAATCCATCTTGCCGAAACCATTGCGGCTCCGGTGGATACAAGGGCGAAGCAGGTCTGTATCACGAGGCTGCGCCTGCGTATGTTCCTGACTTCCTCCAGGTTGCCGGCTCCGAAATGGAAACTTATGACAGGAGCCGCTCCCATGGAGTACCCGAAGAACACGGCGAGGAAGAGCAGGGCGACATACATTATAACCCCGTAGGCTGAGACTCCGTTTTCGCCGGCGAGGGCGAGCAGTCTGGCGTTGTATATCATACTCACAAGCGAAAGGGCGACGTTGGAAACGAATTCCGACATTCCGTTGCTGCAGGTCTTGACAAGTGCACCGAAATCCCGTTCGGCACGGCTGAAACGGAGCAGACTGCGGTTGGGAAGGGCAAAGAAGAGTATAGGCCATGCGGCTCCGACCACCTGACTGAGCACTGTCGCTGCAGCAGCTGCCTCGAGTCCTCCTCCGAGCACCCCTATGAGCAGCCAGTCGGCCACCATGTTGGTGAGTCCCGAGGCAAGGGTTATCCAGAATCCCAGCTTCGGTCTCTCCGCGGTGACCATAAGAGGCTGGAAGGCGCATTGGAGCATGAAGGTCGGAATTCCGGCCATGATGATGCTGCCGTAGATGACTGCCTGTTCGAGCAGTTCGCCCGATGCTCCCATCATAATTGCCACAGGCCTTACCAGCAGCAGTCCCGCTATGCCGAGCAGTGTTCCGAGCCCGGCGAGTGAGTAGATGATGAGGGAGAATATCCCTGATGCTTTCTCCCTGTCGCCTTCCCCGAGCGTCTTGGAGACGAGGGCGGTTCCTCCGGCACCGAACATATAGCCTATGGCTCCTATGACCATAGGGAATGGCCAGATCAGGTTTAGAGCTGCAAATTCGGTCTTTCCTATGTAATTGGACACGAAGTATCCGTCCACCATACCGTATATGCTGGTGAATATCATCATCAAAATTGACGGCAGGGTGAACTTGATCAACCTGCCGTAATTGAAGTGGTCTGAAAGACGTATTGCGCTCAATTCTTCTTCCTCCTTACTGTACCCGGATCTGTCTGCCCAACTGCAGCAGCGTTGTCTCCTTGATACCGTTCAACTGACAAAGTTTTCTGACTGTAGTATGATACTTGACCGCAAGGCCGCTGAGGGTGTCTCCCCTTACGATTCTGTGGTATTTGATGGCATTGCGTTCCTTCTCTTCCTGTATATCCTCCTCCTCGTTCTTTATCTCGTCCTCGAAGTCCTGCTCATAGTTGCAGCCCGGACTGAAGTATTTCTTCTTCAGCACGAAGAGCTGTTTCCTAAGGTCTCCGGTCTTGAAGTCGATTATCCACTGAGGGTCGAATGCATAACCCATGTGGCGGGTCTCGAAATGAAGATGAGGACCTGTGGAGCGTCCCGTGTTGCCTCCGAGTCCTATCACGTCGCCGGCGGTTACCCAGTCGCCGACCTTGACATCCCTGCGGGAGAGGTGACCGTAGAAGGTCTCAAGTCCGTTGATGTGGCGTATCACTACGAGATTGCCGTAGCCTCTGGCCGTTCTCGAGATGCGGACCTTTCCGTCGAAGGCTGCATAAATCGGGGTGCCCACTGTCAGCGGCAGGTCCACTCCCTGATGGCGCCGTCCTCTGCGGATTCCGAACTTGCCCCTCGGACCTATGGTACCGGTGAGAGGACACCTGTACTGGCTAACGCTGTCGACCAGCCAGATAGACCATTCCTGCGGGAGGTCGGCGTATGCGATGCCGTAGGCGTCCGGAGCAAAGTCGTCCATATTCCTGGTGAAGTCCTCCTGGTTGAGTATGAAACTCGGATCCTTCCAGTATTTCCAGCTGTTGTCGCTGTAAAGTATGACCTTTATCTTTTCGTTGACCGTGTCAAGAGTGTCTATCGCGTCGGCATCCCCGGAGCTGATGACCATCGACTTGACGGGATGCTTGGCGATGCGGGGAACGAGGAGTTCGGCCTCCTCGACTGTTCTGTTCAGCCGGTATGTGCTGTCATTTCTTTCCTGTGCGGACAGCGCGGACGTCAGGGTCAGGGCTGTCAGCAGCAATGCGGATTTGATTCTGTCCATTTTCCGGCTGCTTTATTTTGCCCCGAACTTTTCTGTCAGAAGTTTTCTCACGGCGCCTACCTTCTCATCGAGCAGTTCCTTGCTTGTGGCCTCGCATATGAACCGCAGGTAAGGCTCGGTGTTCGAAGGACGGATGTTGAACCACCACTGCGGGAATTCGACCCTGTAGCCGTCGAAGTCCATGTATGCAGTATGCTTTTCCTGGGCCATGAACATATCCCTGACAGCGTCCATCGCGCCGGCCTTGTCCTCGATGCGGAAATTGATCTCGCCGGAATTCTGGTATTTCTCAATCTCTCCGATAAGCTGGCTGAGAGTGCGGCCTTCCTTCTTGAGGCTGGCGACAGCATTGAGTATGATCATGGATGCGAGAAGTCCGCTGTCGGAGTAGAAGAAGTCGCGGAAATAGTAGTGGCCCGCGAGTTCTCCTCCGAACACTCCGTCGATTTCACGGAGTTTCTCGGCGGCGAAGGCTCTTCCTACCTTCCAGGTCCTCATTTCTCCGCCCAGTGGCGCGAGATATTCCCCGACCGCCTTGCTGCTGCGGATGTCCTGGAGCACGAGGCCCTTCTCGCCCCTTTCCTTGAGGAAGTAGGTGCCGAGCACCGCAATCATCAGGTCCGGAGATATGAACCTGGCGTTCTCGTCCACGAACATCACCCTGTCGGCATCGCCGTCATAGATGACCCCGACATCGGCGCCGGTCTTGCGGACCAGTTCCTGAAGCGCGACTATGTTCTTGGCGATGAGCGGGTTGGGCTCGTGATTAGGGAAACGTCCGTCGATCTCGTCGAAGATGTATGCCGGTGAATCGCCGAAGATTTCCTTTGCGTAGAGGTTTGCCATTCCGTTGGAAAGGTCCATCGCTATCCTTATGCCGCTGTAGTCGCCCCTGTATTTGAGAAGGAAGTCGAGGTAGTCCTTATGGACATCCATGGAATGTACTTCTCCCTTGCGTTCTGCGGCAGGGGTCGGCTTGCCCTCGTCTATCCATCCCTTTATTGTTCCGAGCCCGGCATCGTATCCCACGGCGCGGGCGTTCTCGGTCGAGACCTTCATTCCGTTGTATTCCGCCGGGTTGTGAGATGCGGTAATCTGGACAGAAGCCTTGAAACCGTAGTTCGCGGTCGCGAAATATACCATAGGCGTGGTGCTGAGCCCTATGTCGTAGACGTCGGCTCCGGCATCGGTGATTCCGGCAACCACGGCGTCGTGTACCTCATCCGAGGACACGCGGCAGTCGCGGCCTACCACCACCTTGTCAGTGGAGAGAAGTTCCGGAATGAAGTATCCCACCTTGTAGGCGGTCTCCTTGTCGAAATCCACATTGTAGATTCCTCTTATGTCATAAGCGTGAAATGCTCCCATAGTGTTGAGTGTTATGCGGTTCGGTTATTATTTTGTCTTGTAGCGCGTGGATATCCTGCCCTTGGAGATTCCGAGAAGCTTCTTGGAAATCATCTTCCTGCGTATTGGGGCGATGGAGTCCACGAATAGGCCTCCGTCGAGGTGCTGGTACTCGTGCTGGACTATCCTTGCGCCGAACTTGTCCAGGGTCTCGGTCACTTCGTTGAGGTTTTCGTCGTAGTATCTGATTGTAATGGAGGATGGTCTGCGCACGTCGGCATAGATGCCGGGAACGCTGAGGCAACCTTCCGAGTACTCGCAGCTTTCATTGCTCTCTCCGATTATCTCGGGGTTTATCATAGTGCGCTTGAAATCCTTGAGATAGGGGTAGGTGTCGGCAACCACGGTGCCGTCCACAACGAACACCCTGAGGGATATGCCTACCTGGGGAGCGGCCAGCCCGCAGCCGTCGGCCTTCGCGAGAGTGTCCCAAAGGTCGCGTACAAGATTCTGCAGTCCCTCTCTGTCGCTGAGGTCCGCTTCCTTCGCGCGGTCACGCAGCACCTGCTGACCGTATAGATATATTGGCAATACCATTGTTTGTATTTATTTTGTCCTGTCCATATAGGACTGGAGGATGATGGCGGCGCTGATCTTGTCCACTGACGCCTTGTCCTTCCTGTCCTTGTATTTCATTCCTCCGTCTATCATCGCGCGGTGGGCCAGAACCGAGGTGAAGCGCTCGTCTTCGGTCACGACCGGGATGTCAGGAAAGGCCTTCCTGAGCTGTTTGAGGAATATGTCCACATCTTTGGCGGCCTCCGACGGTCTTCCGTCCATATTGGTCGGATAGCCTACAACAAAGAGTCTTATGGTCTCCTGACGGGCATAATTTACGAGATATTCTATTATCTTTGCGGAATGGACGGTTTCCAGTGCGGATGCGAAGATGCACAGTGGGTCGCTAACCGCGACACCGACCCTTTTTCTTCCGTAATCTATGCCGACGAGTCTGTCCATAATAGTTGCAAAAGTACGAATTTACTATGTCCCGTCAAAATAAAGTTAAAAGGTGGAGGCTTGCCCTGATGGACGACCAGAGCCACGACGTGCTCTGGGTGGTGAGCCGTTCGCGCGCTGTCCTGATATGCGAATTCATTACAGTTCTGTTTCTTTTCGCGGCAGTCGTATTCTGTATCGTGGCCTATACTCCGCTGCGTACCACAATACCGGGTTATCCTGATGCGAAGACGCGCAGGGCAGCCATACAGACTGCGCTGGAAGTGGACTCGCTTCAGAACATAGTGTCCCGCTGGGAACTGTATTCCGGCAATCTGCTCCGCATAGTCGAAGGCCAGGAGCCGCTCCAGCTGGACAGCCTTGTCCGCATGGCGGCGAAACCGGACGTGACCGAGGAGGATATACTCCTCATGCATGAGCAGGATTCCCTTCTTCGCGCAATGGTGACGGCGGAGGAACAGCGCGAAATGAGCGCCCGTCAGACAAGGCGTCTGTCGATAGAGAGCATGCATTTCTTCCCACCTCTCAGGGGCGCGGTTTCGAGGGGTTTCGAGCCTTTGACCCATCCGTATCTCGAACTGACTGCACCTGCGGGTTCCGTGGTGATGGCAGCCCTCGGGGGTTCGGTGATTTCCACTGCGTGGAGCGACGAAAACGGTTTCGAGCTCGTAATGCAGCACGATGATGACATAGTGACAATCTATCGCCATCTCCAGAAGATTCTTGTCAAGACGGGAGACAGACTGAATGCCGGTGCGTCGGTGGCGCTCGTAGGGGATTCGGGAAGTCTTGGCGGAGACCATCTCCAGTTCGAACTCTGGTATAAGGGCGACGCGGTCGATCCTGTCAAATACATCAAGTTCTGATACGGGGAAGATGGGAAAGCGAAGGATAGCGATACTCGGGTCCACGGGTTCCATAGGAACACAGGCACTTGACGTGATAAGGCAGCACAGGGATCTGTTCGATGTGGAGCTGCTGACAGCCAACAACAATGCGGAACTTCTCGTACGCCAGGCAATCGAGTTTGATGCCAATGCCGTTGTGATATGCAACGAGAACAAATATGACGAGGTCAATTCGGCCCTGCTTCCTCACGATGTCAAGGTCTTTGCGGGGATGGATGCGGTCTGTGACCTGGTTGGCGGTTCGAACATAGATATGGTTCTCACCGCCCTGGTAGGATTCAGCGGACTCAGGCCAACGGTCGAGGCCATCAAGGCGGGGAAGCCGGTAGCTCTCGCCAACAAGGAGACCCTCGTTGCTGCCGGAGCCCTCGTGACCGCCCTTGCAAGGGAACACCGGGTGCCGATACTTCCGGTGGATTCGGAGCATTCGGCAATATTCCAGTGCCTGCAGGGAGCCGGGAACAATGCAGTCAGCAGGATACATCTCACGGCGTCTGGCGGTCCGTTCCGTACCTGGGAAAAGTCCGCAATAGCTGCAGCGAGGGCCTCTGACGCGCTGAAACATCCCAACTGGAGCATGGGAGCGAAGGTGACGGTGGATTCCGCAACGATGATGAACAAGGGGCTCGAGGTCATAGAAGCGAAATGGCTGTTCGACATTGCTCCGGACGATATAAACGTTGTGGTCCATCCCGAATCCGTAGTCCATTCGATGGTTGAGTTCGAGGACGGTAGCGTCCTTGCCCAACTGGCGTCTCCCGATATGAGGGAGCCTATACAGTACGCCCTTGCCTATCCGGAAAGGCTGAGCCTGAACAACAGGAAACTCGATTTCGCCAGTCTCGGTTCCTTGTCCTTCTTCGCTCCCGATCCGGACAGGTTCCCTTGTCTCGGACTCGCTTTCGATGCGATACGCAGCGGCGGCAACATGCCCTGCGTCATGAATGCCGCCAATGAGGTTGCGGTCGACGCTTTTCTTCGTGACAGGATAGGCTTCTATGACATCCCTGCCATAGTCAGGGATACCATGGCGGTCTCAGACTCGACTTCGGCCACGACTCTCGGGGGTTTTCTCGAAATCAACGCAGAGGCCAAAGCCAGGGCATCTGAAATCCTGGCCTCATATTCAAATTGACACTTGTAATGACAGTACTGATAAAGATATTCCAGGTCATCCTGGCCCTTTCCATACTCATCATTGTCCACGAGTTCGGACACTTCATCTTCGCGCGCATCTTCGGCGTGAGGGTGGACAAGTTCTATCTTTTCTTCGATGCCGGCGGCTTCCGTCTCTTCAGCACGAAGCACAGCCGTTTAGTCCGCAGGTTCTTTCCGAAACTCGCCGATTCCGAGACGGACTTCGGCATAGGCTGGGTGCCGTTCGGGGGCTACTGCAAAATCAGCGGAATGGTGGACGAGTCCATGGACACGGATTATATGAAGGAGGAGGCGAAACCCTTCGAATTCAGAAGCAAGAAGGCCTGGCAGCGTCTGCTGATAATGGCCGGCGGCGTGCTGAACAACTTCATTCTCGCAATTCTGCTCTATGTGGCCATACTCGCGGTCTGGGGCTCTTCCTATGTGAGTACGGATGACAACGGGATTTATGTGAATGAACTGGCCTATGACATGGGCTTCCGCAATGGTGACAGGGTGCTTTCCTTCGACTCCTATGTTCCTGAGAACCTGTATATGCTGCAGGCTGACCTCGCGAGACGCCGCACATCCTGCGCAAAGGTGCTCAGGGATGGGGATACGGTCAGCATCTACATCGACCAGTCGCGAATGGAGGAGGTGCTCAATACTCCGGGAATGTTCGACGTCGCGATTCCGTTCGTGGTGGATTCGGTGATGGCGGGTTCATTGAACTCGTGTGCCGGTCTTCTTGCCGGTGACAGAATCACGGAGATAGACGGGGTTGCAGTGGACTACCTCCAGGATGCCCGTCCCCTGCTTGCGGAACATGCAGGTGACAGCGTGTCAGTGATTGTGGACAGGGCGGGGGAGAGTATGGAGATGACTCTTCAGACCGACACTCTCGGCAGAATTGGCGTCTTTACGAAGATGCCTTCAGTCCGGTCCAGGGAATACAATCTGCTCGAAGCTGTTCCGGCGGGCGTCAGGCTTGCATGGGATACCGTTTCCGGCTATCTCAAGGACCTCAGGCTCGTGGCTACCCCGAGTACGGGTGCATACAAGTCCGTAGGCAGTTTCATCGCGATAGGGCAGGTGTTTCCTTCGACCTGGAACTGGTACCAGTTCACCAATATACTTGCGCTTCTGTCCATCATGCTGGCGGTCATGAACCTGATACCGATCCCCGGTCTTGACGGAGGGCACATACTCTTTACCCTGTACGAGATTGTAACCCGCCGCAAGCCGGGAGACAAATTCCTCATCGTCATGCAGTGGATAGGGATGATACTGCTGCTTCTGCTGATGCTCCTGGCATTCGGCAACGACATAGCCCGCCTGCTGAGGTAGCGTGAGTGCGGCCATTACATATATGCAATAAAAACGGACAAGATATGAAAAGAAAGATCAATGCGGCGATAATCGCCCTTGCGGCCCTTGCCGCCACTGCCTGCAATGGAGAAAAGACATCGAAGGCCCTTCTTCCGAACGTCAGCGGCAAGGCAGGAGAGGTGATAGTGGTTGCCAGCAAGACGGACTGGGACGGTCTGCTTGGAAACACGATAAGGGAGAATCTTGCCTGCGACTGCGACTTCCTGCCTCAGTCCGAACCCTTGTATACTCTCGTGAACGTGACTCCTTCGACTTTTACCAATATATTCAAGGTTCACAGAAACCTCATACTCTACAATATCGACCCGCAGGTAAAGACTCCGGGTGTGGTGCTGAAGGCTGATCTCTGGGCCCGTCCGCAGTGCGTCGTGACCGTCAATGCCATCGATGCGGAATCTGCCAATCAGCTTACCATAGACAATATGCCGAGGATACTGGCGTACATTGAGCAGGCGGAGCGCGACCGTGTCATAAACAATGCGCGCCGCTACGAGGAACGCTCCCTGCGTCCTGCGGTGGAAGAACTCACTGGCGGCCACCTTGCTGTCCCTTCCGGATACAAGCTCAAGAAAAGCACTCCTGACTTCATCTGGCTTGCTTATGAGACTACCTATGTTTATCAGGACCTGTTCATCTACAAGTATCCTGCGACCCACAGCGCCGAGGAATTCTCGCGTGAGAATCTTGTGGGCTACAGGAACAGTATGCTTCAGGCAAATGTTCCGGGAATGTTCGACAATACATATATGACCACGAGCACCTTCGCCACTCCGAGGGTGACCTATATGAAATACAAGGGCAGGGATTTCGCGGAGATGAGGGGTCTCTGGGAGGTCACAAACGATTTTATGGGCGGTCCTTTCGTATCCCACTCCTTCTACAGCAAGGACGGAGAGGATGTCATTGTTCTTGAGGCTTTTGTCTATGCGCCGCGTTTTGACAAGCGCCATTACCTCCGTCAGGTGGAGTCGCTCCTGTACTCTTTCGAGTGGAAAGATGAGTCAGAAAAGGAGAAATAATTTTGCAGGATAAAAATAATTTTATACCTTTGCAGTCCGATTTTCAGTCTTTGTGCTGAATCAAGGTGGGTTCGTATAACGGCTAGTACTCGAGATTTTCATTCTCGCAATAGGAGTTCGATTCTCCTACCCACTACTGGAAATATAAAAAATACATTAATGGCACATCACGCATCCGCACAGAAGCGCATTCGCCAGAGCGAAAGGCGCAGATTGCATAACAGGTATTATGCAAAGACGACGAGGAACGCCATCCGTTCCCTCAGAAATACAACAGACAAGGCTGCAGCCGAGACCCAGGCACCAAAGGTCTATGCAATGATAGACAAGCTTGCCAAGATCGGTGTGATTCACAAGAACAAAGCAGCGAACCTCAAGAGCGGCCTTGCAGTTTACATCAACAAGCTTTCATAACGAAAGAAGCCAAAGGTTTTCTTAGCAATAACGGGCCGGAAGACTCCGGCTCTTATTTTTTCGAGAAGTAGCGCAGTTGGTAGCGCACTACGTTCGGGACGTAGGGGTCGGGCGTTCGAGTCGCCTCTTCTCGACAGGAGGGTGGCCTTCAAGGTCACCCTCTTTCTGTGTTTCCAAAATTTCCGTGCCCGTGCACGATTTTTCTTCACAAATCTTGTGAATTCATAGAATTCATATTACTTTTGCCGCGTACCTTATCATATTCAAGACACTGAATGAAACTGAAAGCCAAGATACTTCCTATTCTTCTTCTGACTCTAACATGTTGCGCCTCAGCTATGCCAGGAGGCGAATTCAGGCATCTTTACAGGGACCTTCCCTTCAAGATGGGAAAGGTCTCCAGACCAGCGATACCGTCCAGGAGCGTTTCTATTTTGGACTTTGGTGGGAACGGTAACGGCATTGAACTCAATACACTTGCTTTTGAGAAGGCCGTGCAGCACCTTTCTTCCAGGGGCGGAGGACATCTGGTCGTGCCTGCGGGAATATGGCTTACCGGCCCGATAGAACTCAAGGACAACATTGATCTCCATCTGGAGCATGGCGCCGTCATACTCTTTTCTTCCGACAGGAGCCTTTATCCGGTAATCAATACCGTCTTCGAAGGTCTGGATACCAGAAGGTGCGAGTCGCCCATACACGCCGAGGGCGCGCGCAACGTCTCCATTACCGGCCGCGGCGTAATCGACGGCAACGGAGATGACTGGAGAGCGGTAAAGAAATCGAAACTTACCTCCTCCCAGTGGAAGAATCTGGTGGCATCCGGCGGAGTGCTCAATGACAAGGGCAATGTCTGGTACCCGGATGAGGGTTTTGCCGTAGCGGAGAAGTCGGCGAATATGAACGTGCCTGATCCGTCCCTCGACGAGGAGTTCATCAAGAGTTTCCTCCGTCCGGTGATGATTTCCTTCCGCAACTGCGAGAATGTGCTCATAGAAGGCTGCCTCTTTCAGAACTCTCCTGCCTGGAACATCCATCCGCTGATGTGCAGGAACGTGATCATAAAGGACATCACGGTACGAAATCCGTCATATTCCCAGAACGGTGACGGCATCGACATAGAATCCTGCAGGGATGTGGTCCTCGTGAACTCGACCTTCGACTGCGGCGATGACGGAATATGCATCAAGTCGGGCAAGGATGAGGACGGAAGACGCAGGGGCGTTCCGTGCGAGGGTCTCATCGTTTCCGGATGCACGGTATACCACGGCCATGGCGGTTTCGTCGTCGGTTCGGAAATGAGCGGTGGCGTACGCAACATAATGGTCAGGGACTGCCGTTTCCTGGGCACTGATGTCGGACTCCGTTTCAAGAGCACACGCGGACGGGGCGGTGTCGTAGAGGGTATATGGATTGACGGTATGTATATGACCGACATCGTTACAGACGCAGTGCTCTTCGATCTTTTCTACGGCGGCAAGTCCGCTGTCGAAGCGGCTGAGGACGGGGATGAAGCCCGCACCGTTCCTGTTTTCGAGGTGGATGAGACGACTCCCTCCTTCAGGGACATACATATCAGCAATGTGGTATGTGCCGGCGCCGGCAGGGCTATGTTCTTCAACGGACTCCCGGAGATGCCGGTAAGCGGAATCACTGTCGAGGACTGTACGATATCTTCGAAAAAGGGTATAGAGATACGCCGCAGCAAGGACGTGGTTCTCAGAAAGCTTGACCTCAAGGTTTCCGAAGGCGCTAAGGTGAGCGTTTCCGAGGTTTCGGGATTCGACTATGACCAGCCTCTGAGCGAAGCTGTGGTGCGCAGCGAGATGAGCCGCTGCCCTACTGCTGACCGCCTCGACAATCTGGGCGGCAGACTCAAATGGAACTATACGACCGGTCTCGAACTGAAGGCCTTCCTCGACGTATACGAGGTGAACGGGGACAGGTCTCTTCTCGATTATGTAGACGCATGGTACGACAGTATCATTGACGAATCCGGAAATATCACGACATACAAGCAGTCGAACTATTCCACTGACCACGTCTGCCCTGCACGTACTCTCTTCCGGCTTTATGAGCTTACGGGCAAGGAAAAATACCGTCTCGCCATAGAGAAGGTGAGGACACAGCTCGATACCCATCCGCGCACTTCCGAGGGCGGTTTCTGGCACAAGAAGATATATCCTTGGCAGATGTGGCTCGACGGTCTGTATATGGCCCAGCCTTTCTATGCCGAGCATACCTTCCGCAGCAATGCTGCTCCTCAGGTGAAGGACTCCCTCTATGCGGACTGCATGAACCATTTCATCGTGGTGGCTGACCATTGCTATGATCCTTCCACGGGCCTCTACCGCCACGCCTGGGACGAGTCCAGGGAGATGTTCTGGTGCGATTCCGTCACAGGACAGTCACAGCACGCCTGGGGAAGGGCTCTGGGCTGGTACTGCATGGCAGTTGTGGAGACTCTGCCTTTCATTCCTGAAGGAACACCGGGCAGGGAGCGTGTGCTGGAGATTTTCCGCGGCATATTCGCCACTCTCCCAAAATTTGCAGACCCGAAGACGGGACTCTGGTATCAGGTCCTCGACCGCCCGGGAAGCGAGGGCAACTACCTCGAGGCTACAGCCAATGCAATGTTCATCTATTCCATGCTCAAGGGCGTGCGTCTGGGCTATCTGGATGCCGGTCTGAGGGCTGAAGCTGAAAAACTCTGGAAGAATTTCCTCTCCGAGTTCGTCAGCGTGGATGAGAATTCCACAGTAAGCCTGAACAGATGCTGCGAAGTCGCCGGCCTTGGCGGCAAGACCATGCGCAGCGGCACATATGAATATTATATCAACGAAAGAATATGCAGCAACGACCCGAAGGGCATTGGCCCGCTGATCTGGGCTGCACTCGAAATTGAAGGCGGAAGATGAGAATCTTTAGATATTTTCTGACCGTGGCAGCCCTTCTTTCGGCTGTCTGCTGCAACCCGGCAAACGGTGCTCTCGGTGGAGACAACACCCCTGCCGCCCCTGCCGTACCTGGCGGGGTAAAATGTGTTAATGTTAGCGATAATTCTCTCAGTTTCAGCTGGGAATCGGTTGAGGGTGCTGACAGTTACGTGTGCAAGCTCCTCGAGGGAATGACACTCGTTGCCAATCTTACAGTAGGGGAGACCTCCGCAGAATTCACGGATTTGAAGCCGTCCACCGCTTACAGCTTTGCGGTAAAGTCCTCAGGCAAGGGAGGCATGTCTGCTTACTCCCCGAATGTGGAGGCGAAGACGACGGCATCCGGTCAGGAAGGTCCCGTTGTGGATCCGGACCCCGTCGTACCTGAACCGGACCCTATCACTGACGTATATTCGTCGATGATGATTCCTGCAGCGGAAGAGGCTGACGGACTGACGCGTGCATTCCCCGGTGCCGAGGGCGGTGCAATGTTCATCACCGGCGGCCGCGGGGGCAAGGTCCTCCACGTGACCACACTCGAGGACGGCAGCGGAGAAGGCACTCTCAGGTGGGCGGTATCACAGAAGTATGCGAGGACTGTGGTTTTCGACGTTGCCGGTACGATAACCCTGAAATCCCCGCTCGAAATCAAGTACGATGACCTTACCGTCGCAGGCCAGACCGCGCCGGGCGACGGAATATGCATAAAGGGACGCTATACGCGGATCAGCGCTTCCAATGTAATCATCCGTTTCATCCGTTTCCGTCTTGGTGACGAGGATTCGGGCGCCAGCGACAGTGACGATGCAATCTGGGGTCGCTACTGCAAGAATATATTGATAGACCATTGCTCGATGAGCTGGTGCATCGACGAATGCGCATCCTTCTATGCGAACAGCAATTTCACGATGCAATGGTGCGTGATTTCCGAAAGTATGCGCAGCAGCGTCCACAGCAAGGGCGACCACGGCTACGGCGGTATCTGGGGCGGCAGCAATGCCAGTTTCCACCACAATCTCCTGGCTCATCACGACAGCCGCAATCCGCGTTTCGACCATCCGCATATCTACGAGAACCACAATACCGTGCCTAATCGCGGGGTTATCGACTATCGCAACAACGTTGTTTACAACTGGGGAAGCAACAGTTCATACGGCGGCGAGGGCTACGGATCCGGCAAGGGCGTGGGCATCAACATGGTCGGCAACTGCTACAAACCGGGACCTTCATCCACGGACAGGAAGTATTTCATGGACTCGTACGCAGTGTATGCAAAGTGCTCTGACTGCGGAACGAACATAGACGAGGGCTATCCTCTGCTCTATATGAGCGACAATCTCCACACGAAATACTCTGACATCAGCGCAGACAATGCCTCGGGAATTTACTGGCACAACGGCGAGGGACATAAGAACTACGGGGTGACCTCGCCTTCCCAGTTTGCCGTGACGGGCTCTGACGGTACGGTGTGCTCCGTGACCACCCATCCGTCCTCCTCGGTGCTTGAGAAGGTCTGCGGGGGAGCCGGTGCATCGCTCCGCCGCGACAAGGTCGACGAGAGGGTTGCTTCAGATGCGCTCAAAGGTACAGGAAAGCTCATAGACTGTGTGACTCCGAGGGACGGAAAGGTCAGTGTGAATGATCTCTACGGATATACCTGGCCAAATCTGAGAGCGAGCGAGGAGGAGAAGACCATAGCCTCGACCGACAGCGATTCCGACGGCATACCTGACTATTATGAGACGCTTTTCGGACTTGACCCCAAAGACCCATCCGACGGACAGGCCGTAAGCATTGACAAGGCGCGCAGGTACACGAACTTCGAGCTCTATCTCCATTATCTTGTGAGAGAGGTGGTTGCAGCCGGAAACGAGGGCGGAACATACACGAAAATCCAATAAATACAAACTATTATAATTAACAACACTAAGCACAATCTCTATGAGTACGATTGCTAAGAAAACCGCCCTTGTGGTTCTGGGTGTTCTCGCAGCTGTAGCTGTCAATGCCCAGACCGTCAAAGGAACGGTTAAGGATTCGGCAGGAGAACCTGTGATGGGTGCCTTTGTCGTAGTACAGGGCACTTCCAACGGAGTCTCCACCGGTCTCGATGGTGATTATGCCATCGATGTGAAGGACGCGGCCAACGCTGTTCTCGAGATTTCCATGATTGGTCTCAAGACTGCAGTGGTGCCGGTCAGCGGACGCGCCGTCGTGGACGTTGTCCTTGAGGAAGACACCAACATGCTCGAGGAAACGGTCGTCGTCGGATATGCAGTAGTGAAGAGACGTGACCTCCTCGGTTCAGTTTCTTCCGTCAGCAGTGACAAGATTTCGGAACAGCCTGTGACCACGGTCAGCCAGGCCCTTTCCGGAAAGATGGCCGGAGTCTCGGTAACCACTTCCGAGGGTGACCCGGATGCCGACATCAAGATCCGTGTCCGCGGAGGCGGTTCCATCACCCAGGACAACTCACCTCTCTACATTGTGGATGGTTTCCCTGTAGAGTCCATCAATGACATTTCCTCTTCGGAAATCGCTTCCATAGACGTTCTCAAGGATGCCTTCTCTACCGCGATATATGGTTCCAGAGGTGCCAACGGCGTTGTCATCGTCACCACCAAGAGTGCCGAGAAAGGCCGCAAGGTGTCAGTGAAACTCAATGCCTACGGCGGATTCAAGAAGATGGCCAACAGCGGTGCCATCAAGGCTATGGACGCCGAGAACTATGTGAAGTTCCAGTATGAGCTCGCAAAGGTTCGCGACAATGTCTCCACCAACTATGCACCTTACTTCGGAAGTTTCGAAGATATAGACCTCTATTCGGGTCTCGCGGTGAATGACTGGGTGGATATGGTATTCGGCAATACAGGAAGCAACTGGAACGTCGATTTCGCGGTCAGCGGACACAGTGACAACGTCAACTGGACCCTGGGTTATGCCCACCTCGGCGACAATGCCATAATGACCGGCTCGAACTACAGCCGCGACAACCTCAGCTTCAAGAGCAACTTCAAGACTTCGAAGACCACGAGCATCGACCTGAACGTCCGTTATTCCAGGACCAACGTCAGGGGCGCCGGAGCGAACTCGTTCAACGATTCCGGTACAAACTCCGGAAACGGCCGTCTCAAGCACGCAGTATGTTATGCACCTATACCTGTGAAGACTACGGTCCAGAACATCGACGAAGAGGCTGACTACGGCGACAACGCCCCACCTCTTCTCTCCGTTGCGGACAACGACTCCAGGAAGATACGCAACACCTGGAACGCCAATGCGGCATTCAACTGGGAAATCGTCAAGAACCTCCGGCTCAAGATCGACGGCGGTATCGAGGACTACAGCCAGAAGGAGGAGCGTTTCTACGGTATTACAACCTACTATGCAGGCAATACCAGTTCGTATCCGGACACTCCATCCAACCTCCACTCCGAGTTGAGCAGGAGAAGGCTCCGCAATACCAATACCCTCAACTACGACTTCGCCGAGGTCCTGAACAACGGGGACCACAACCTAAACATTCTCGTCGGCGAGGAGCTAACCTGGACCAAGAGCAGCAAACTCACCTCAATGCTTGAGAACTTCCCTACCTTCTACGATGCGCAGATGGCCTGGAACTTCCTCAGCTCGGGTACTGCACTCTACACTTCCAACTACTACAGTCCTGATGACGTCCTTCTTTCATTCTTCGGACGTGTCAACTATGACTACAAGCACAGATATTCCATCGGAGCAACCTTCCGTGCGGACGGTTCCTCAAAGTTCGGCAAGTCCAACAGATGGGGTTACTTCCCTTCAGCCGCAGCATCCTGGACCATCTCCAATGAGGAATGGATGAAGGGCGCTTCCGGCTGGCTCGATCAGCTCAAGCTCCGCTACAGTTTCGGTACCGCCGGTAACAACAACATCCCTGCGGGCCAGATCAACAAGGAGTTCAGCGCAACTGCCACTCCTTGGCTCAGCAGCAGCAACTCATACTGGTCTGCAGGCAAGATTCTGAACAATCCTGACCTCAAGTGGGAGACTACCTATACCCATAACATCGGTCTCGACTTCAGCTTCCTCAAGGGCCGGATCAGCGGTAGCATCGAGGTTTACCAGAACGATACCAAGGACCTGCTCATCCTTTTCCCTATCGCCGGAACCGGATATGACAGCCAGTACAGGAACATAGGTTCAACCCGCAACCGCGGTGCCGAGCTCACCCTCTCGCTGCCTATCATACAGAAGAAGGATTACAGCCTCGCCATCAGCGGAAACATCGCGTACAACCGCAATACCATCACCAGCCTCGGCGGTCTGGAGGCAATCACCGGCAAGTCGGTTCAGTCCTACTGGGCTTCGACTGAAATCGGCGACGACTACCGCGTCGAAGTAGGCCAGCCTCTGGGCAATATGTACGGATATATCTGCGACGGCCGCTATGAGGTGAGCGACTTCGACTATGTCAATGACAAATGGGTTCTCAAGGAGGGCGTGGCTGATGCTTCCGCCATTATCGGAGCACAGTACCTCAGGCCGGGTGCGCTCAAGCTCAAGGCTGACGAGGACGGCCAGATCAGAAAGCACATCATAGGAAACGCAACTCCGGATTTCCAGGGCGGTTTCGCTCTCAATGCCTACATCAAGGGCGTGGACATCAGCGCCAACTTCACATATATGATAGGCAATGACGTCTACAATGCGAACAGGGTGGAATTCACTTCTTCACGTAAATTCTACAACCGTAACCTTCTCGAGTGCATGAGCGTGGACAAGCGCTGGACCAACATCGACTGGGAAACGGGAGAACTCGTCAACGACCCTGACAAACTTGCGGAAATGAATGCCGGCACCACCATGTGGTCCCCTTGCATAGGCAACGCGGTATTCTCCGACTGGGCTGTCGAGGACGGTTCCTTCCTCCGTCTGCAGAGCGCAACCATAGGTTACACCCTGCCGGAGAAACTCACCGAGAAGGCCTTCATCCGCAAGCTCCGCTTTTATGTGACAGGCACAAACCTCTTCTGCCTGACCAAGTACAGCGGCTACGACCCTGAGGTGGACACCAGAAGATCCACTCCTCTGACTCCGGGTGTTGACTACTCCGCATATCCTAAGAGCATAGGCTGCGTATTCGGACTCAATCTCACATTCTAAACTGCAGACAAGATGAAAAAGACGATATCACTTATTCTGGGAGCTGCAGCGGCAGTGTCTATGATTTACTCCTGCACCCCTGTACTCGAGCAGGAGTCTCCTTCGACCTTCGATGAAAGTGTCGTATACTCCAACTACTCCCTCGCGGAGGGTACCATTTTCGGTATCTGCCAGGTTTTCGGCGAAACCAACAACTACCGTGGACGTTTCCTTCCTTGGTACGGTTTCAATACCGATATCGAGTGGTACAACGGCTTCGGTTCCAGCTCCAAGCCTTATGACGGCAAGAACGAGATTGCATCCTACGGCATAACTACCAACAACAGCCAGATGAATCTCGACAATGGTCCTTTCAATATGATGTACTCCGCCATCGAGAGGGCCAACCTCACAATCGAAGGCTTGCGCAAGTACGGCAATATCGAGAGCAACCGCGACATGGCCCATCTGCTCGGTGAGGCCCTTACCCTCAGGGCTATGATCTACTATGACCTTACCAAGGCCTGGGGTGATGTTCCGGCACGTTTCAGCCCGGTTTCAAGCGACAATATGTATGTTGCCAAGAGCAGCCGCGACGTCATCTTCAAGCAGATACTTGCAGACCTTGACGAGGCCATAGCTTATCTCTATGAGCCGCTCGAGTCCAACATCACTTCACGCACGGACCGCGTAAACAAGCTCTTCGCCCAGGGCCTCTATGCAAGGATAGCCCTCTCCGCAGCCGGTTACGCGCTCCGTCCCGATGACGGTGCCGTGGGTACCGGTGACGGCGGCAGCATACGTCTAAGCAGCGATCCTGAACTTTCTCAGGCAGTGCTCTATCCAAAGGCTCTTGCTCATCTCAAAAATGCCATAGCATCAGGCAAGGCAAGCCTTGTTCCCGATTATGAGACCCTCTGGAGGAATTTCAACAGCTTCGACCTCGCCGCCGGCAAGGAGGTGCTCTACTGCATTCCTTTCAGCGACGGCCGCGGAAGATGGAACTATACCTTCGCAATCAAGAATGAGGGCGCCAACATCAACGGCTTTTCCTTCTCTCAGGGAGGAGTGGTAGGACCTCTGCCTACAATGTGGTTCAAGTATGATTCCGAAGACCTGCGTCGTGACATCACCTGCGTCAACTACGGTTGGGAAAAGACCGGGGACATCACTCCTGCAGGAATTGCGAGGTGGTATTTCGGAAAGTATCGTTTTGAGTGGATGGACAACAATCCTTACGGCGGCGGCAATGACGACGGCATCAAGCCAATAGTGATGCGCTGGTCCGATGTCCTGCTCATGGCTGCTGAAATCGAGAACGCCATCGAAGGTCCTGACGCTGCTGCGAAGGGCTGGCTGAAGGAAGTCCGTTCCCGTGCATTCAAGGGCAATGAGGCAAAGGCTGAGGCCTATGTCGATGCACTCGGTACCAAGGAAGCCTTCTTCGAGGCTGTGGTCGAGGAGCGTGCTCTCGAGTTCTGCGGCGAGTTCCTCCGCAAGGCTGACCTCATCCGCTGGAACAGGCTCTCCGGCAATATCGAGAAGGCAAAGCAGGATATGTATGACCTTAGGGACCGCGTAGGTGCCTACGATTACCTCAAGGGTGACATCTGGTACAAGCTCAACGACGATGAGGAGTCAATCTCCATCTGGGGTCTCGACCCTGCGGAGCAGACCGCTCCGGAAGGCGACGAATGGGAGCAGGTAGCAGAGTATGTCAAGTATGACGATGTCAAGAAGTCTGACCTCTTTGAAGGAAAGATAGAGAACATCTGTCTCAACAATCCTGACCAGTATATGTTCTGGCCTGTATTCGACATTACTGTTGCCAACAGCCAGGGATACATCGTCAACGATTACGTCTATGCTGCTGAATAAACCAATCTTAAGGAAAGCGATATGAAATCATATAGAATCATTCCGGCGCTGCTCGCGGCCGCTCTCACTTTCGGGATGGCCACCTCCTGCTCCGAACAGTTCCAGGAGATTACGGACATTTCCCTTACGAGATGTCTGCAGCCTCTGAACCTCAGCGCCAAGGTCAGCCAGGGTCAGAACGTGACCTTCGGCTGGGATGTCTCCAAGGATGCGGAGACCTACATCCTCGAGGTCTATTCCGACGAGGAACTGAAGACTCGCGTTTTCAGCGAGGAAATCGATCCGTCAGAGGTGCCTGTAACCAAGTGCCTCGACGTGGATATGACATACTGGTACCGTGTCCAGTCCAAGAGTTCCCGCAAGGATGACTCCAAATGGGCAGTTTATCCAAAGAGCATCAAGACCTTTGCGGTCAAGCCCAATCTTTATATGGAACTCGCCGGCAGGGATGCCTCAAGCATCAGCCTCAGCTGGAATCCCGATCCTGAGGTGGACCGCATCGAATACTGCATCAACGGAGCTGAGGAGACTGAGAGCTATAGCCTCACTGCAGAGGACATAGCTGCCGGCAAGGCAACTGTCACCGGTCTCCAGCCTTCCACAGAGTATGACCTCGTGCTCTACTACTCCAGCGCAAACCGCGGTGAGGTTGTGGCATGGACAATGCCTGATCCTGAGGGTCTGGCGGTCGTCACGACTTCTGCCGCCCTCGCCCAGGGTATCGCCGACGGCGCGAACATGCTCCTCAAGATGGAGGGTTCCCCTTACAGCATAGGTGCTGACCTCGCAAAGGGTCTCGATGCATCCAAGGGCTTCAAGGTTTACGGAGAAGGCGGCCCTGACGGGTCCATGCCTGTAATCTTCGGCAGCATCAACATTACCGACAGTTTCGACGGCGGCGACATATACTTCGAAGGCGTAAACTGCAACGGTTCCGAGCAGACCTGCGGCTTCCTCATCCAGCACAAGGAGGGATCCACCACCGACGGAGTGGCTGTGAACAGCATCATATACAAGAACTGCGAGATTTGCGCCTTCTCAAAGGGCCTGCTCTACGAATGGGGCAAGACAATGAAGATTGGCGAACTGCGCTTCGAGAGCTGCTACATCCACGACGTCAATGCCGACGGCACCGTAGGCGGTGACGGTATAGACCTCCGTCAGGCCAGCGAGATTTCCAAGCTCGTCCTGCTTAACAACACCATTGCGAACGGCTTCCGTACCTTCCTGCGCGTCGATGCCAATCCTAAGGTGGGCGCGGTTGTGTTCGAGAACAATACCCTGATGAACCTCTCATTCGTGGACAATACGAACAATGGCGGCATCATTGCCTTCCAGACCACCCCGGAAAGTTTCAGCCTCAAGAGAAACCTCTTCCTGAACATGCCCGAGAAGTCCACACTCACGAGGGAGAACACCAAGTACAAGGATGGTGACAACCTGAACCTCGCTGCAGCAGACAACTGGTTCTGGAACTGCAACGCAACATTCTTCAACAGCATATTCAGCCTTGCCCAGGCAGGCGGCAAGACCCTCTCGGCAGACCCTTGCTACAATGCCAAGGGAGGACAGTTCAACATCCTGGGCAACAGCGAGATAGCTGGTGCAGGCATAGGCGCTTCCAAGTGGTGGGTTGAATATGTCGAGGCCCCTGAGGATCTTACAATGACCACCATCGAGGGTTCCCATACATGGAACTTCAACGATGCGAAGTACTTCTCTTCGGACTTCACCAAGTCCAAGGTTCGTGACGGCCTCCTCTTCGGAGTGACATCCAACAAAATCACCCTCAACGAAGGCGTGCTCGGCTTCGGTGCCGCAGCAATCACCACCCGCAAGAACGTTCCTACCGACGGTTACATGGCCTTCCAGGTGGCCAACCCGGGTTCCCTCATCATCAAACCGGTCGATGAGGCGGCAGCCGGCAACCACTTTATCGTGGGCGTAGGTCCTGTCAGCGGAAGCTCCATCAGCATCAAGGGCGGCGCCTCCGCACTGAGTGACATGGAGAAGGCCCAGAAGATAGTCATCAAGGACATCACCGAGGAAAGCCTCGTCTACATCTTCCCGAGCGGTCCTATCAGCCTTGCACAGCTGGCCTGGACCACAGACCTGAGCGACGTCAACACTGCTCTTCCTACTCCTCAGCCGGAGGCCAACCCTAAGACCGTTGTAGCAGGCGAACCGCAGGACGTGGTCATCAGCTGGGAGCCGGTAGAATATGCCGGAAGCTACTCCGTGGTATTCAACGGCAAGACCTATGCTGCCGACGAGACTGCTGAGGGCGAGATGCCTCGCTACACCATAGGTTCCACCACCATCGGCATGCTCGACCCGGGCAGCTACAAGGTGTCCGTATATGCCAACCCTGACAAGAACGACATCTACAACACAATGTCAGAAGCCGGAGTCGCTGCATTTGCAGTTCAGCCTGCAGGCGGTTCTTCCGAGGAGGGCGGCGCATTCGCTGTCAAGAACGTCGAAGAACTCATGGCAGCTCTCGGAGCAAAGAAACCGGCCATTACCCTTCTCGCTTCCGGTTCTCCGTATGTTCTCGCCGAGACTCTTGTAATCGACTATCCTGTAGTTCTCGCGGGTGAGAATAGCTCCGTGACAGTAGAAGGCGCCATCAGCTTCCCTACCGGAACGGCAGAGCAGCTTGCAGTCATCGACGGCGACGTGACCATACGTGACCTCACATTCGACGACACAACTGCAGGCAAGGGCGTATTCATCACCCTTCCTGACCTCTTCACCATGGGCAAGCTCACGGTCGACAACGTGAATCTCACAGGCTACGGCAAGTCCGTGCTCTACGGAAACTTCGCCGACACAAGCACAGGTGACATACTCTTCCGCAACATAACCACTTCCAATTGGGGCACCGGCCAGGGCGTATTCGACCTGCGCAAGGGAAGCTACTGCTGCCTGA
>JAEDEB010000065.1 GCA_016293535.1 Bacteroidales bacterium
CCGAAGCAGAACCGGCCGAAGCTGAAGCAGCAGAACCGGAAACGGAGGAGCAGATGCGTCGCAGGAGGGAGGCGGAGTATTTCGGTGTGCAGGAGGATGACGGGGATGAGACGGGTGAGGAAGAAGGTGAAGAGAGCGCACAATCCGGCAGGGGAGCAGGCAAGGGCAGGGGACGCAGGAAGTCCGCCTGGAAGAAGTTCGGTATCTCGCTGGTGGTAATCGTTATGGTTGTGGCGATAGTCGTCGGGGTTTTCTTCATTCTTGCGGACTACTTTCCGGATATCCTTGACAGGCTGCTTTATACGAAGGAAGAGCTGGAGATTTTGAACTATGTCAAGTAGTATTTATGGAGACGAAAAGAGTTAACCGTATTCATGTGCTGTGTTCGGAAACCGATGAAGCTTGTCTTCTCAAGCCTGCATCTTTCCTGAACTATGCACAGGAGATAGCGAGCGACAGTGCAGACGCGCTCGGTTTTGGACAGAATTTCCTCGGACCTCTGGGTCAGGCATGGATCCTTTCGAGGATGAAGGTCGATTTCCTGGACTATCCTTCATGGCGTGACGACCTGGATCTATGGACCTGGCATCGTGGCGAAGATGGACTGTTCTTTATCAGGGATTATAAACTCGTCGACGGCCAGGGCAATACGAAAATCAGGGCCACTTCTTCATGGGTGATTCTGGACTTGAAAGAGAGGAAGATAGTCAGGTCGGAGGCGCCCTGCGATCCGGCAACCATTTGTCAGGAAACGGTATATGATGATGCGGCGGACCACAAGGATACTGTGTGTCAGAAAGTAAGGGCACCGCGGGGAGTCGAGTTCGAACATGTATATGACCATGTGGTCAGGTATTCGGACATAGATAAGAACGGGCATACGAACAATGTGCAGTATACCGTGTGGGCGATGGACTGCTTCGATGTCAGGTTCTTGGTGGAGAACAGGTTGAAATCCTTGGAAATCAATTTCAACCGTGAGGCTATGCCGGGCGAGACCGTGGAACTGCACCGTTACAGGGAGAATGAGGCTACCTGGTATGTGGAGGGACTCGTGGACGGCGCGCAATCCTTCATCGTCCGTTTCAGCTTCTGACCGCAGGCGAATTATGATTGAACTTGTATATCCGGTTGAGGGCACGGCTCCCGAGATACCGTCACCCAAGGCGGCGGACGTGGAGAACCCGCGCGCTGAAGACGCGAGGGAGGAATGGTTTCCCGTGGTGGAGCCTACGGGAGAGGTAGTCGGCATCTCCCGCAGGAGTTATTGCCACGGAGGCTCCATGGTCCTGCATCCTGTGGTTCATCTGCATATCCTTGATCGTCAGGGGCGTCTGTATCTTCAGCGGCGAGCCCTTGACAAGGACCTTCTTCCGGGATGCTGGGATACGGCGGTCGGCGGTCACGTCGCCTATGGCGAACACATAATGGAGGCCCTCTACCGCGAGTCAGGCGAGGAACTCGGTTTCACGGAATACAATCCTGTCCATATATGCACCTACATATTCGAGTCCGCGCGTGAACGCGAACTCGTCAGCGTCTTCGCGGCTGTAGGAAGCAGTTTCGTGCTCAGACCGGATCCTTCCGAACTGATGGACGGACGTTTCTGGACCAGGGAAGAGATCGTGGCAAATATGGGAAACGGAACCTTCACTCCGAATTTCGAAAGCGAATACAGGGCTGTTTCCAAACAGCTTTATGCACTTCTTTAATATCTGCTAACAGATATGGAACGCTTCCTGACCATACCTTCCGAAGGTCTCAGAACAGTGTCGACTGCCTTTCTCAGGCAAGTGGCGGACGACGCTCTGGCTGAGGCCGGATGTGAATATGCGCTTCTGGTGGACTCAAGGGTCGAAGTGGTGTTCGGCAGCACCGCCATTGATCGTCTTCTCCAGCTTGCCGATGACAGCGGTGCGGATATTGTCTATTCCGACTCGGCCGGCCATCCGCTCATCGACTGTACTGCGGGTGCACTGCGCGATGATTTCGATTTCGGGAGCGCCATGCTCCTTCGAGTGTCCCACCTCCGGTCGGCGCTTGCCGTGATGCCTGAACGCCGATGGGCTGCCCTTTATGAACTCAGGCTCATGACCGACAGGATACTCCACGTCCGCGAACCCCTCTACAGGGCGACGGAATATGACAGGAGAAAATCAGGAGAGAAACAATTTGACTATGTGGATCCCCGCAACAGGGAGGTCCAGATCGAGATGGAGGAGGTATGCACCAGTGCTCTCAAACGGATGGGTGCATATCTAGAGCCCGTCTTTTCGGAGCCTCCGGCCGGGGATTGGAACGGATGCACGGCGCAGGAACTCGGATTTCCCGTGGTCGCGTCGGTCGTGATTCCTGTCCGCGACAGGGTGCGCACCATAGGCGACGCGATACGCAGTGCGCTGGACCAGCAGACAGACTTCGCATACAATGTCATTGTCGTGGACAACAATTCATCGGACGGCACGTCGGAACTTATAGAATCGCTCATACCGTCCTCGGGCGGGCGTCTGGTCCATGTCGTCCCGTCGGAAGAGGGGCTCGGCATAGGCGGGTGCTGGAATCTTGCGATCGACCATCCGTGCTGCGGCCTGTATGCGGTCCAGCTCGACAGCGACGACGTATATAGCGGCCCCGATACCCTCGCCCGGATAGTTGCGGCCTTCCGGGAACAGAAATGCGCAATGGTCATAGGTTCATACCTTATGACGGATTTCAATCTCGCGCCAATCCCTCCGGGGATAATCGACCACAGGGAATGGACTGACGCGAACGGGCGCAACAATGCTCTGCGCATCAATGGGTTGGGAGCTCCGCGAGCCTTCCTGGTACCGGTGGTTCGCGAGTTGCATTTCCCTGATACGAGTTACGGCGAGGACTACGCCATGGGCCTTAGGATTTCCCGCAAATGGCGGATTGGACGTATATGGGACGTACTCTATTACTGCCGCAGGTGGGAGGGGAATTCAGATGCGGCCCTTCCGATAGAGAGAGTCAATGTCAACAACGCATACAAGGACAGTCTCCGTTGCGCCGAACTTTATGCCAGAATCAGGAAGAACGGATGGAAAGGACAGACACGATAGAGAAATTCATACGCGACCAGCTTTCAAGATGGCCGCTGGCATGCGGAAATTTCCGTGCGCTCAAGTCGGTGCAGATCAGGACTTTCGAGATTGGAGGCCTGAATGTGAAATTGCAGTACAATCCGGCGCGCATAGTCTCGTCGGCTGCGGACACGGCCCCGGAGGCCATCAGGGAGCGTCAATGCTTCCTTTGCCCGGAGAACCGTCCCGAGGTACAGATATCCTTGCGTTTTGACGGCCGCAAGGGAAAGAAATACGATATACTGGTCAATCCATATCCCATTTTCCCCAGCCATCTCGTAGTGGCGATGAATGTCCACGTTCCCCAGAAGATAGGGGGCAGGTACGTGGATATTCTGGACTTGTCCAAGGCCTTTCAGAACTATACCTTTTTCTATAACGGGCCCAAGTGCGGGGCCTCGGCTCCGGATCATCACCATTTTCAGGCTGCGGTTAGCGGGATGATGCCGCTCGAGGCTGATGTGGATGCAATGCTGGAGAAGGTTCTTGCCGCGAAGGACGAAGCTCAGGAACTGCGTGCGGAAGCGGCAGGTCTCGGAGGGGTGCTGGACTATATGTCTTCCATACAGGATGCCCATCTTTTCCATTACAGGAAGTTCCTCAGGGGCATTTTCGTCCTCAAGGCACGCACTCCGAAGTCTGCGGCGAAACTTTTCTACCGTCTTCTCGACTGCGCGAAGGTACCCCAGGGGGATGTGGAACCCCGTTTCAATATGATCAGCTGGTATCGTTCCGGGGAATTCAGGACCATCGTCATTTTCCGTACCCAACACCGTTCCCACCACTACTTCAGTGAAGGAGAGGACCATCTGACGATGAGTCCCGGATGCGCCGATATGGGCGGTATGCTGATAGCCCCGAAAAAGGAGGAGTTCGACAGACTTGACGGGAACTTGCTGGAGGAGATGCTTTCAGAGGTGACCCTCGACAGGGAACAGGAGGAGGACATTGTCTGGAAACTGACAAGGAAGCAGAAGAAAGTCTCAGTGGGCATAATGTCTGCCCCCGCAATAGAGTTCAGCATACTTGCTGACAGCGCAGGACGCCAGAAGGCCTTATATCGCGACGGCCGCATAGATTACAACGGCGCGTTGTATGATGAACTCGTCTTTGACTCGAGAACCCCGTCGACGATGTTCGCCGAGGCATCGTTCCAGCTTTACGGCGTTCCCATCGGAAAGGGCTTCCACTGGGAGAGGAAGGAGGACCAGAAGTTCGCGGGCAGCCTCAGGATAGTGGTGGACCAGCAGAATCTCGTGGCAATCAACGATATAGGCATTGAGGATTATCTTCTCAGCGTGATATCGTCGGAGATGAGGTCAACTTCGTCCCTCGAATTCCTCAAGGCCCACGCAGTGATATCCCGATCGTGGGTGATGGCCCGGACTGAGTCCCGCCGCAGTGGTAGTGAAGGTCAAAGGGGCGGACCGGAGGAAAGGTGGTATGACCACGAGGACCACAGTCTATTCGATGTTTGTGCAGACGACCATTGCCAGCGTTATCAGGGACTCACCCGCGCGGGCGGAGATGCCGTGCGCAAGGCTGTTGACGACACATGGGGACAGGTTCTCAGCTATGACGGGTCCATATGTGACGCCCGTTTCTCAAAGTGCTGCGGCGGAGTGACTGAGAAATTCTCATCCTGCTGGGAGAACAGGGACTATCCTTACCTGCCGGCCCTTCCCGACAGCCCGGGACATGACCCCGAGGCCCGTCCGTTCTGCGACACTGACGACCGGGCGACACTCTCACAGGTGCTCAACAGTTATGATCTCGAGACTCCGGATTTCTTCCGCTGGACGGAGAGACGTTCCAGGGAGGAACTCGCTGAATGTATAGAGAAACGTTCCGGCAGGAAGATAGGAAGGCTCATAGCCCTCCGCCCTTTGCTCCGGGGAGAGTCCGGACGCATAGTAAAACTCTGCATCGAGGGCAGCGAGGCTTCCTTCAATGTAGGCAAGGAGTTGGAAATCAGAAGAATGCTCTCATCTACGCATCTCAAGTCCTCGGCCTTCGAACTGGAGGACAAGGGCGAAGAAATAGTTTTCCACGGACGCGGATGGGGCCACGGCGTAGGGCTCTGCCAGATAGGGGCTGCGGTGATGGCCTCCCGTGGATATGACTATAGGGCCATACTGCTGCATTATTATCCGGGAACGGAAATCGCTGTGAAATGAAAGTAATGGAAAGGACACGGAATCCCTGGGCATGGGTCCCGACTACATACATTTTCGAGGGCCTTCCCAATGCCATCGTGAATACGGTCTCGCTTATCGTGTTCAAAAATATGGGTATGCCGAATGACAGGCTTACCCTTTACACCTCTCTGCTGTCCTTTCCGTGGATATTGAAGATAGTCCTCAGTCCTTTCGTCGATACCACCGCGAGCAAGAGGACCTGGACTCTGGCGATGCAGTTTCTGATGGTGATATGCACCTTCGTACTGGGACTGACCCTGCCGCGATGCACCCTTGGGGTCATACTTCTGCTCTTCCTTGTCACCGCCTTCGCCTCCTCCATTCACGACATCGCCGCCGACGGCTTCTATATGCTCGGTATGGACCCGCACCGCCAATCCCTCTTCGTGGGCGTGAGAAATACCTTCTTCCGCCTTGCCCTGCTCTGCGGTCAGGGACTTCTCGCCGTGGTGGCAGGCCTGATGCAGAAGAACGGTACGGATGCAGTGGAATCGTGGTCATTCACCCTTGCGGGCTGCTCTGCGGTGATGGCGCTGATTGCGCTCTGGGACATGTTCGCGATGCCGAGGCCTGTCTCCGACGATCTGTCTGCAGCTTCCGGGTCTGTTGAATGCTCCTCGGGGTCACAGGGCTTTGCCCTCGCCGAACTGTTCAGAAGTTTCGTGGCAAGGAAAGGATTCGTGGCTGCCCTTCTCTTTCTGTTGCTTTACCGCCTTCCGGAGGCATTCTCCCTCAAGATTCTCATCCCTTTCCTGAAGGATGCGCGCGAACTGGGCGGGCTGGGACTGGATGACGTGCAGGTCGGTATCGCCAACGGTACGATTGGAGTGGTGGCCCTGCTGCTGGGAGGCATACTCGGGGGACTTGCCGGGGCCAGATGGGGATTGCGTAAATGCCTGGTGCCCATGGCGCTCTGCCTTGCCCTTCCATGTTCAGTTTACCTGTATCTGAGCCTTGCCCTTCCTGAATCCGTGTGGCCTGCTTATCTTTGTATCGCAGTGGACCAGTTCGGTTACGGTTTCGGTTTCACTGCCTACACCCTCTATATGCTCCATTATTGCAGAGGTCGTTTCCAGACCTCCCACTACGCCTTCTGCACTGTCCTGATGACCTTCAGCATGATGCTCCCGGGACTGGTGGCCGGTAAGATTCAGATGATGACGGGCTATCCGGCATTCTTCGTGATTGTGATGGCATGCTGCCTTGTCACCATTGCGGTAACCCTTCTTGTGAGGAAGGATGTAGAACCTGATTACGGAAAGAAAATTAACGAATGAATACTATGCAAATAAATAAGACCCTCCTGACCCTGTGTCTGGCACTTCTTGTCATCGCCGTCCCGAATGATGCTTTTGGCAGAAGGAAGCCATGTGCGGGAGATAAGACCGTAATAGTCAGGGATACGGTTGTAGTGGAGAAGACTGACACGGTAGAGAGGGAAAGGCTGGTGGAAGTTTACAGCCGCCCTCGCGTGAAGACAGGTATTGAAGTCCTCAGGGACAGCGGATTCGAATGCCTCAAGGGAAAGAGGGTCGGTCTCGTGACCAATCCATCCGGAGTGGACAGCAGGCTGCGCTCGACCATCGACATACTCCACGAGGCACCGGAGGTTAATCTGGTCGCTCTGTTCGGCCCCGAGCACGGGGTGAGGGGAGACATTTATGCGGGTGGGAAGGTTGCCGACTTCACGGACGCTGCGACCGGACTCCCGGTGCGCTCCCTTTACGGCGCGACGCGAAAACCGACTCCTCAGATGCTCAGTGACATCGACGTGATGGTCTATGATATCCAGGATGTGGGTACGCGTTCATACACCTTCATCAGCACCCTTGCCCTCGTGATGCGTGCCTGCGCAGAGCAGGATATCGAGGTTGTGGTACTTGACCGTCCCAATCCGCTTGGAGGCAACAAGGTGGAAGGCCCGTATGTTGAACCGGGTTATTTTTCCTTCGTGAGCCAGTTCAGAATACCTTATGTATATGGACTTACGGTCGGCGAATTCGCAAATCTCATCAACAACGAGGGGCTCAACCGGGACCAGAAGGGAGACCAGGCCCATCTTAGCTGCCGCCTGACGGTCATTCCCATGGAGGGCTGGTATAGGGATATGCTCTATACGGACACGGGACTTCCGTGGATACTTCCTTCCCCAAACATTCCGAGCCCCCAGGCCGCAATCGGTTATCCTTCCGCCGGAATATGCGGAGATTTCTCGGGTTTCCTGAACATAGGGATAGGATATACCCTGCCGTTCCAGGTGTTTGCCGCGCCCTGGCTGGATCCGGACCTGCTGGTTGAGAAACTCCGCTCCTACGATATTCCCGGCGTGGATTTCAGAGTCATATATTTTACTCCTTTCTCGGGAAGCATGAAGGGCCAGCTTGTAAAGGGAGTCCAGTATTTCTATACAGATTATGACAAGGCGGTCCTCACTTTGACCCAGTTCCATGTAATCCAGGCAGTCGTGGAACTCTATCCTGAGCGATCACCGTTCGAACACTCCAAGACTTCTGCTATCTTTGACAAGGTTTGCGGCTCCGACGGGGTCCGCACCCTGTTTGGGAAAGCCTATAAGGTCAGTGACCTTGAAGGATACTGGCAGAAGGATGTGGAACACTTCAGGGCCCTGTCGGCTCCGTATTACCTTTACGGACAGTCGCCGGCAGTCCCGGAATAAATGTCTGATTGATAAAAAGTAAATACCTCATACCATGAAAAAGATTACTACACTGATGACCGCATCCCTGGTCGCAATGGCAATGACGGCTTCGGCTCCTATGCTCGACGCCCAGTCCCGCACTTCGTCGTCCTCGCAGTCCCGCACTTCGTCGACCTCGCAGTCCCGCACTTCGACTTCCTCGACCTCGCAGTCCCGCACCTCGACCTCCTCGACTTCGCAGTCCCGCACCTCGACGTCAAGCAGTTCGGCGAACCGTTCGGCCACGATGACGACTCCGTCCCGCAGCACCTCGACCTCGTCGACATCGCAGAGCCGCACTTCGGCCGCCTCGACCTCGCAGTCCCGCACCTCGACCGCCGTGTCCCGCAGCACAACGACGACTCCGTCCCGCAGCACTTCGACCTCGTCGACTTCGCAGAACCGCACTTCGACCTCCGGCAGTACAGCGAACCGTTCGACCACCACTACTGCTCCGTCGCGCAGCACAACGACAAGTTCGACAACTCAGAACCGGACGTCAAGCACTTCAAGCCAGACAACGCGTCAGAATACAGTTTCTACATCGACCGGCAGCGGCTCCCGCACTTCCGTGACCTCAGGCAGCCAGAACTCATCCGGATCTGACAGAAGGGCTGTCACTGCCACCACGACCGCTTCTTCCCGGACTTCAGTTTCCGACAGACCTGCGGCCGGTTCACAGGCGGCTCCGGTAAAACCGGTCGAGGTGAAACCGGCTCCTGATCTCCACAGCAAGCCGCACAAGAATCCGCGAGAGCACGAATTCGTCAGCTACAAGCATATCTGCCATTATTATGCACCCGGCAGCCACTACTTCGGCTACAAGGTGCTCCGCATACCTTCAAGGGCATACAGGATTACCTGGTACCGCCACGTGTATTACTGCTACAACGGAATATACTATGCACCGTACGGTTCTTACTACGTCGTCTGCCGTCCTCCGTTCGAAACCGTTCTCGAATATGAACTCGCCAAAGCGCTCGATATGCGCCGCTGCCATTTTGGATACTACTATTCGCAGCCGAGGGTCTACGACGCGGTGTACCGCAACAACAAGTATATCGACGAACAGTATGAGACCATAGCGCGGAACAATGAAATCATCGCCCGTCAGAATGAACTCATAGCCCAGCAGAACGCCCTTATCGAGAGCAACCGCTCCTATGGGGCTGACGGAAGGCTGCTTGCGAGTGAGGCTTACAAGTCCGCGCAGACCAACGGCCTTTTCCAGAGTTATGCAAACGCCGAGGCAGACTACTTCTATCAGGACGGTGTGTTCTACCTTCTCGAGAACGGGCAGTACAAGGTCATCGTTCCTCCTGCGGGTGCCCTTGTCGAGTATATCCCGGAGGACTATGACGTGATTACGCTCAAGGACGGAACTCCTGCGTACAAGGTGGACGATACCGTCTACAAGGTGACAGTCAGCGAAGGCATAGCCTATTTCGAGGTGATGGGCCAGCTGTACGATTGAGATTGCGGCCCTCGCTCTTTTTTGTTAATTTTGCACGATTTCGTGGAAGGCGGATCTTCCCGACAACTACTGCACGAATATGGTAAGCAATGAACAGATAAAGGCTCTGCACCAGAGGGTGGATGCCCTGGAGAAGTGCCTTGACATAGAAGGAAAGAGAAAAGAGGTCGAGACCCGGACGGAGAAGACCCTTTCCCCGGATTTCTGGAATGACGCCAAGGCGGCGGAGGCATATCTCAGGGAACTTTCAGGCATAAAGTCCTGGGTCACCGACTTCGACAAGGCAGCCACTGCCGTTTCCGACCTGGACGTTCTCCTCGAGTTTGCGAAAGACAGCGGGGCTGGTGAGGACAACGAGACCGAGGAGTCCAGGGAACTGGACGCGGCCTGCGCTTCGGCTGTGGACCTGGTGGAGGCGGTGGAACTCAGGAACATGCTCGGAGCCGAGGGTGACAACCTCGGGGCCATACTTACCATCAATTCGGGCGCCGGAGGCACGGAGGCGAACGACTGGTCGGCCATGCTGATGAGGATGTACCTGAGATGGTGCGAGAGGACCGGCTACAAGACGACCATCACCGAACAGACTGAAGGCGAGGATGTCGGAATCAAATCGGTGTCCATAGCGGTGGAGGGGGACTATGCCTTCGGATACCTCAAGGCTGAAAGCGGTGTTCACAGGCTCGTGCGCATATCACCGTTCAACGCCCAGGGCAAGAGGCAGACGACCTTCTCGTCAGTTTTCGTCTACCCGCTCGTCGACGACACGATAGAGATAGAGATAAATCCCGGCGACCTCGAATGGGATACCTACCGTTCCAGCGGCGCCGGCGGCCAGAATGTCAACAAGGTGGAGACCGGGGTGCGTGTCAGGCACATCCCTTCCGGAATCGTGGTCGAGAATACCGAGACCCGCTCCCAGCTTGACAACAGGCAGAATGCCCTGCGCATCCTCAAATCCCGTCTCTATGACCTCGAACTGAAGAAACGTCAGGAGAAGCAGGCCGAGCTCGAGGGACAGAAAAAGAAAATCGAATGGGGCTCCCAGATACGTTCCTACGTCCTCCATCCGTACAAGATGGTGAAGGACCTGCGCACAGGCTACGAGACCTCCGACACACAGGGCGTCCTCGACGGGGACCTGAACGAGTTCATGAAGACATATTTGATGAATAACTAGTTTGTGAATTATACAGATGAATAAACTATGTATTAAAGTTACAAGTTGCTTGCTGGCCTTGTCAATGATGGTAGGCTGTGGAAAGAACGGTCCCGACAAGATGAATCGAGTTACGATCAAGCTGGATGGCTTTAATCTTGATAATGCCAAGGCTATGGCTCATCTGCAGAGCGATGGCACAGCAACTAAAGCATCTATGGAATTTGAGCAGGCAGATGCTTTGTATCTTGTCTATGATGACAACGAAATCCGGCTTCCGGAAACTAAATTCAGCGTTGAGGTGCCGGATGATATGTCAAATTGGGAAAAGAACCAGTTACTTAAAGATATCCATGTTAATATCCGTGATCCTTTTATCAAGGATTGTGGAAAATATATATTTGTCAGAACGTCTATAGGGTACTATACTACCTTTGATGGGTCTTTGGATATGGGGTATAATGATGTGAGATCTTTCTATCTTATAAGGAAGGAAGATGGAAAGATGTTTACGATTACTGACTGGGGCAATGGTATGCAATATCTGCTGCTATATAGAGATCTGGTTGTAGATTCATCAGGTAATTATTATCTGGTTATACAATCTGGATCTGCATATACATCTGTTCACAGATTGTGTGAAACGCAAGATGGTTTTGAAGTCAGGACCGCGACAGTTGGCATGAGGCTGATAGATATTTTCGAAGATGGTATGGGTGACATAGCAACAACTTATGCAGACCAATTCCAATTGACTCAAAAGGGGCCTGTCGTTATCGGAAAAGATGACAAGTTATATACAATAGCTTATGGACGTTTTCAGAATGAGACAGACGGAGGCCGTGATGGAAATTTAGTGTTAGGTATAGTTTCCCCTGATCTCACTTGTGAAAAAGTGAACATTGATGGAATGTTGATCGGATTTCATAAATCCGGTAGTGATCTGATGCTGTTTGTTGCAGATAGATCGACATTTAAATTTTATAATGCAACTGACGGATGTAAGTTGTTGTCTTCTGTAACAAAAGAAGGCTATGATGAACGATTTATGTTTGAGGAATTCCGAGAGGTTGATTATGAAGATGGTGTTTATAGTTATTATGGAGCTGATTTGATTGTACGATTTGATGTAAATAGTGGAGAATGTACAGTTTCAGAGGTGAATGAAACGATATGTAATTATCTCTCCTACCGTAATACATATTGCGGAGGAAAATTCTATGTTGCATATTCTCCAGATGAAGAAAACTATGTGGAAGTT
>JAEDEB010000012.1 GCA_016293535.1 Bacteroidales bacterium
AAATGTTAAACGGACTATTCCGCAGGGAAAAGTCCGTAAAGTTCAGCGTCTATCCTGTTGCAGACCTCCTGGAAGTCCTCCGGTCGGTTCTCGAACTTGATTCTGTCGACATCGAGGATCAGAAGGCGACCCTTGTAGTCCTTGACCCAGTTCTCATACCTCTCGTTCAGACCGGTCAGGTAGTCTATCCTTATGCTCTTTTCATATTCGCGGCCGCGCTTCTGTATCTGGGACACGATATTCGGAATCGAAGATCTGAGATATATCATCAGATCAGGCGGATTGACCAGGGACATCATCAGGTCGAAGAGGTCGGAATAGTTCTCGAAATCGCGGGTGGACATCAGCCCCATGCCGTGGAGATTCGGAGCGAAGATACGCGCATCCTCGTAGATGGTCCTGTCCTGGATGATGACGTCCTTGCACTTGGAGATATCCACCACATCCTTGAACCTTTTGTTGAGGAAATAAATCTGGAGATTAAAGGACCAACGCTCCATATCTTCGTAGAAATCAGCGAGATAAGGATTAAAGTCCACGGACTCGAATTTAGGGGTCCATCCGTAATGGGCTGCGAGCAGCCGCGTCAGCGTGGTCTTGCCGCTTCCAATGTTTCCGGCTATTGCAATGTGCATGGTTCTGTAGTTGATATCTTCGCAAAAATAGAAAAAGTATTTCGTATTTTTGCAGAATCCCGTCCCAAAACGGGAGATTAAAGAAAGAGGAAAGCATAATGACAGGAGCGAGAGTATTCAGGTTCAATGACTTCCAGTCGAACTGCACGGTAATCTGGGACGAAGGCGGAAATTGCGTAATCGGGGACCCAGGATTCGTCGGGGAGAAGGAAAGGGAGGAACTATACGGGTTCATAAGGGAGAAGGGACTCGTTCCCGGCGCCATACTGCTGACCCACGCCCATTTCGACCACATCTACGGAGTAGCCCGGCTCGCCGGAGATTTCGGCATACCGGTTTACATGGGCCGTGAGGAGGCCAGGATACTCCCCCTTCAGGCGGACTCCGCCGCAGCCTTCGGAATGCCGGTCCCGCAGACGGGATTCTGCTGGACCCCGGCGGATGAAGGCACGCAGGTAAGGGTCGGAGCCCTCAGCTTCAAGGCACTCGCCACACCGGG
Source organism: Bacteroidales bacterium (assembly GCA_016293535.1). Lineage (GTDB taxonomy): Bacteria > Bacteroidota > Bacteroidia > Bacteroidales > UBA932 > Cryptobacteroides. The sequence continues at coordinate 1,135 of JAEDEB010000012.1, forward strand.
GCATTCACCCGGAGGAATCAGCTGGTATTCCCGTGAAGATAAACTCCTTCTCAGCGGCGACACCCTCTTCTGCGGAAGCATAGGACGCAGCGACCTTCCAGGCGGCGACTACGATGTCCTGATGGAGAGCATATTCACCAAAATAACCGTCCTCGACGGAGACACCGACGTCATCACCGGCCACGGTTCATGCACAACGATAGCCGACGAGCGCCAGAAAAACCCCTTCCTCCTCCCCTTCAACGAACCACTCCCCGACAACGACGGCGGCGAGTGCGACGGCGACTGCAACTGCGGCTGCGGCGGCTGCAACGACGGCGACTGCGACTGCAACGGCGACTGCAACGGCGACGGCGAGTGCAACGGCGACAGCAAATAAACGACAGAACAGCGTGAGCGACAAATACATAGAAATACGGGGCGCAAAGGCCCACAACCTCAGGGACGTCTCCCTCGACATTCCGCGCAACTCATTCGTCGTCGTGACGGGGCTCAGCGGAAGCGGAAAGTCATCCCTCGCCTTCGACACCATCTACGCTGAGGGACAACGCAGATATATGGACACGTTGTCAACCTACGCCAAGCACTTCATGGGCATACTCGAAAAGCCTGAAGTCGAGAGCATCGAGGGTCTCAGCCCTGTCATAGCCATAGAACAGAAGACGACGGGAAACAACCCGCGCTCAACCGTGGGCACGATTACGGAAATCTACGACTTCCTCCGACTCCTTTATGCAAGGGCTGCGAAGGCATATTCACCCGTCACGGGGAAGGAGATGGTCAGATACAGCGACGCCCGCATCGTGGACCTCATTATGGAGCGCTACCGCGACAGGCGCTGCTATCTGCTCGCACCGCTGGTGACGGGACGAAAGGGCCATTACAAGGAACTTTTCGCCCAATTCCGCAAACGCGGGTACACACAGGTCAGGGTGGACGGCGAACTGATGGACCTTGGAACCATCGAATCCGTGGACCGGTACAAGGTACATTTCATCGAGGTCGTAGTTGACAGGCTGAAACCGCACGAGGGCGACGACAAGAGGATACGCGAATCCGTCGCCACAGCCCTCAACTTCGGCAAGGGTTCCCTCGCCATAATGGACCAGGAGACCGGTTCCGTGCAGCATTTCTCCAAGAACCTCGTCTGCCCGGAAAGCGGCGTCTCCCTTCCCCAACCCGAACCGCACTCCTTCTCCTTCAATTCTCCTCAGGGCTACTGCCCTCACTGCAAGGGACTCGGAACCATCGTGGACGTCAATGTCGAAAGCCTGATTCCGGACAGAAGCGTGTCCATAGCCGACGGCGGAATCGTTCCTCTCGGGAAACTGAGGGAGAACAGGAAATTCAACACGATACGCTCCCTTGCGAGAAAATACGGATTTTCCCTCCACGACCCCATAGAAAGCATTCCCGAGGAAGCCCTGACACATATCATCTACGGCTCCGACGAGATTTTCAGGATAGGGGAAGGGAACCTCTCAGAAATGGTTTCCTTCGACGGCATAGTGGACGACATAGAGGACAAGGTCACCTGTCCTGTCTGCTCGGGCACGAGGCTCAACGCCAACGCCGGCTATTTCAAAATCGACGGACTGACCATATCCGAAGTCTCGGCAATGGAGATAAGCCAGCTAAATGCCTGGCTGGAAGGGCTTGAGGACAAGATGGACAACAGGGAGAGGACCATCTCCCGCGACATACTCAAGGAACTGCGCGAGAGGACAGGTTTCCTGCTCGGGCTCGGGCTCGACTACCTCACTCTCGACAGGCCGACCACATCCCTTTCGGGAGGAGAGAGCCAGAGAATAAGGCTCGCCACCCAGATAGGCTCGAAACTCGTGAACGTGCTCTACATACTCGACGAGCCGTCCATAGGTCTCCACCAGAGGGACAACCGCAAGCTCATAGCCTCGCTCAAGACCCTGCGCGACGAGGGAAACACGGTGATGGTCGTGGAACACGACGCCGAGACAATGGAATCCGCAGACTGGCTCGTGGACGTGGGCCCGGGAGCCGGCGAGGAGGGCGGCCGCATCTGCTACAACGGTCCCGCCGACAGGAAATTCCTCGAGGAATCCAGACAGGCCCACCCGGGAGAGTCACATACCCTCGACTACCTCGTCGGGGACCGCAGGATTGAGGTCCCGACCGTAAGGAGGAAAGGAAACGGAGGCATACTCAGCCTTCGGGGATGTACGGGCAACAACCTGCGGAACGTAAGCGTGGACCTGCCTCTGGGATGTCTCATAGGAGTGTCCGGAGTATCGGGAAGCGGCAAATCCTCCCTGATCAACGAGACACTGATGCCCATACTCAAGGCCAAGTTCTACAGGAGCCGCCAGAAGCCCCTCCCCTACAGGGAAATCCACGGCACAAGCAAGATTGACAAAATCATAGAAATAGACCAGTCCCCCATAGGAAAGACACCGCGCAGCAATCCTGCCACCTTCACAGGGGTCTTCAACGACATACGCGATCTCTTCGAGGCTACTCCTGACGCCAAGGTCCGCGGATTCAAGGCGGGACGGTTCTCCTTCAACGTCGCAGGAGGCCGCTGCGAGGAATGCAAGGGCGCCGGAATCAAGGTCATAGAGATGAACTTCCTCCCTTCGGTCAATGTGGTTTGCCCGGAGTGCCGCGGCAAACGCTACAAGGAAGACACCCTCGCAGTCAAGTACAAGGGAAAGAGCATCAACGACGTGCTCGAGATGCCGGTCGCCGAGGCCTACAGCTTCTTCTCCAGCATACCGCGCATTGCGGACAAGCTGAAGGCTATGGTGGATGTGGGTCTGGGATATGTGAGACTGGGACAGTCCGCCGTGACCCTCTCAGGAGGTGAAAGCCAGAGAATGAAACTGGCTGCGGAACTGGGCAAGAAAAGCACGGGGCGCACCCTCTACATTATGGACGAGCCGACCACAGGACTCCACACCGAGGACATCAGAATATTGCTCGGAGTGATGCAGCAGCTTGTGGAACAGGGAAATACGGTGATAGTCATAGAGCACAACCTCGACATACTCAAGAGCGTGGACTATCTGATAGACCTCGGTCCGGAAGGCGGACGAAGAGGCGGAACCATAGTGTCCCAAGGGACTCCCGAACAGGTCTCGGAGGACCCGGCTTCCGTGACCGGACCTTATCTCGCCGAAGTGCTCCGCAACGAAATGCGCTGACGCGCAGCTTCGAGAATCTCCTCCTCTCCAGGGACGTGACGCCCCTCCATAATGATGCGGCCGTCGCAGATGACCGTGTCTATGCAGCTTGAATCCGCAGCATAGACCCAGTTGGAAACAAGATGGTGGCACGGGGTCATCTTCTCGTTCTCCAGATTCACGAGCAGGCAGTCGGCAAGGTAGCCCGGAGCTATCACCCCGGCCTTGAGCCCGAAAGCCTCGGCCCCCGCGGAAGTCGCCCAGGACAGCACCTGCTCCGCCGGCAGCAGTTCCGGATTGCCCGAGCACTTGGCCAGCAGGGCCGCAAACTTCATCTCCTCCCTCATGTCCATATTGTTGTTCGAGGATGCTCCGTCGGTAGCGAGAGTCACCCTGATTCCGGAGCGTATCATCGCGTCATAGCGGAAAATGCCCGAGCCCAGCTTCATGTTGGAGCAGGGACAATGAGCGACAGTAACCCCGCGGCGGCGGAGTATCTCTATCTCCTCGTCATCCACGTGGACCACGTGCGCGGCAATCACGTCCGGGCCGAGAAGGCCTATGGACTCGAGATAGCGGACAGGCGTGGTGCCATGCTCGGCGATGCAGTCCTCAACCTCCTTGCGGGTCTCGCTGACATGGATATGTATCTTCATGCCCAGTTCGCGCGCGGTATCGGCGGCGAGTCTGAGCTGGGACCCGTCGGCGGTGTAGATGGCGTGCGGGGCTGCGGCGAGCTGTATCCTGCCCCCGGTAGGATCGTTCCACGAACGCATGTACCCGACCTTCTCCGTGCGGACTATTTTGGAATGATTGTTCATGAAGGTAACACCCAGGGCCGCCCTGACCCCCATTTCGTCCACCGCCTGTATGGTCTGCGGCAAGTCGAAGTACATGTCGTTGAAGAACACCGTACCCGACTTTATCATCTCAAGTATCGCCAGGCGCGAACCGGCATAGATATCCTCCTCCGTAAGCGTGTCCTCGAAGGGCCATATATGTTCGCTGAGCCAGGTGAACAGGGGCATGTCGTCGGCATAGCCGCGCAGAAGGCTCATCGCCGCGTGGTTATGGGTGTTGTAGAATGCCGGGAGCATTGCCTTGCCAGTGGCGTCTACAATACGGTCGGCAGGCAGATCCGCAGCGGCATCGGTATCTGCGAAGTGCCTGTCCCGGATAAGGACGTTGCGGCGGCGTCCGTCGAGCAGGACGTTGCGTATCAGGATATCGGACATGATTATTTGATTGTAGGAGGTCTGTCTGTCAGAGAGTCTGGCCGCCAATGAACTCCCTCATGATGGAAGTCGGCGGGATAATCGAGATTTCAGAGGGCTTGAGGGCCACGACCTTCGAAAGCGATGCAATCAGGGACTGAGCCTTGCCGTACGCCGGGGAAGTCTCCTTGATTTCGTAGAGCAGAGGCTCGGCGTAGTACTTCAGCAGAGGAAGGTCATAGAGCATGGACGAGTTGAACATCACGTCCGCATTTTCCTCGAAAGGGAATATGTTCCTTACCTCGCCGCTTCGCACGCTCGGCCAGCGCATTATCGTGGCCTCGGGACTGTGGCCGCGGGTCCTGTTGTCGCGGACGATACGGCGCAGCAGCCTCTTGTCGGTGGTCGACCCGTGGTCGGACTCGTCGAAATCCAGGGCTGACATCGCCGAGATGTAAATCCTGAATATCTTGCTCTGGTCCACCGCATAGGTGAGAGCCGGATTGAGGGCGTGGATACCCTCCATCATCAGTATGTCATTCCTGTCCAGACGCAGCCTGTTGCCCAGGTACTCCTTCCTTCCCTCCACGAAGTTGAATTTCGGAACCTCTATCTCCTCTCCCTCGAGCAGGGCGTTGAGATGTCTGTTCAGGAGTTCCGTATCCATCGCGCCGAGGCATTCGAAGTCTTTCTCTCCATTCTCGTCCACGGGGGTCTGCTCCCTCTCCACGAAATAGTTGTCGAGCTCTATGACCTTGGGATTGAGGCCGAGAACCTTGCACTGCTGGGCTATCCTCAGCGACGAGGAGGTCTTGCCGCTGGAAGAGGGACCGGCCATCATCACTATCCTTGCCCTCTTGCTGTTCCAGAGTATCTGGTCCGCGATTGCCGCGTACTTGCGTTCCTGTCTTGCCTCGCAGAGGTTTATGAATTCCACACCTCTGCCCTCGAGCAGGGCCTTGTCGAGGTCCTTTATCGTATCTATTCCGATTGCATGGCACCAGTCCGCATATTCCCGGCGTGCCGCTTCGAGTTTCGTCATTTCCATTCCCGAAAATTTTTGATGGTTACTCAGCGGTGTCGTCAGATTATCTCCTCCCGCTCGCGTATGTCCTTGACGCGGAGCTGGAGATTTGCGATGCCGCGATAATAATTCTCCACTATGGAGTAGCAAATGTCCACAGGGTTGCCCGCCTTGATGTAGGAATAGTACTCGGACATATTGAAGGCTATGGCTGAGATATGCTGGGCATACTGGGACTCCTGTATGAGTTCGAGCTTGAGATGTCCCCCGTCGGAGCCGACCTTGCGTCCGTTGCCGTTGTCATAGACGTTCTCCGTCAGGAATACAGGCGCGGAGTTGCCCGGTCCGAAAGGCTGAAACTGCTTGAGAATGCGGCAGAACTTCGGGGTTATCTGGGAGAAGTTGAGCTTGGCGTCCACATTTAGCACCGGAGTCAGCTGGACAGGCTTTATCTTGCCCTCGATATGAGCCTCAAGGCGGCGGCAGAACTCAGGCAGGTTCTCCTCCCTGAGGGTCAGACCGGCCGCATACAGATGTCCTCCGAAATTCTCCAGCAGGTCCGAGCAGCTCTCTATGGCCTCGTAGAGGTCGAAGCCGTGGACGCTGCGGGCCGAGCCCGTGACCATTCCGTTCGACTTGGTGAACACGACAGTCGGGCGGTAAAAAGCCTCCACCAGACGCGAAGCCACGATGCCGACGACGCCCTTGTGCCAGGACGGATTGTAAACTATGGTGGCGTTGCCCGCGGAGAGGCAGTTCCCGGAGTTCACCATCTCGAGGGCCTCCATGGTTATCTCCTTGTCAATATTCTTCCTGTTGTTGTTGTACTCGTTGATTTCGTTGCCCAGACGCATGGCCGACTCGTCGTCCTCCGCCGTGAGCAATTCCACCGCAATCCTGCCGGACTCCATCCTTCCCGCCGCATTGATGCGCGGTCCGATCTTGAAGACTATGTCGTCTATGGTCACGTGTTCGGGATCGGTGGTCGGGGTGGAGATGGATATCATCGCGCGCAGACCGTGGCGAGGCGAAGTGTTGAGCTGATGGAGACCGTAGTATGCGAGCACCCTGTTCTCCCCTGTCACGCTGACAAGGTCGGACGCTATGCTGACAACCAGCAGGTCCAGGAGAGGGATTATGGACTCGAAGGGGATGCCGTAACTCTGTGCATAGGCCTGAACGAGCTTGAAGCCCACACCGCAGCCGCTGAGGTCGTCATAAGGGTATCCGCAATCCTCGCGCTTGGGGTCCAGGACCGCTACTGCGGCGGGGATGGACTCTTCCGGAAGATGATGGTCGCAGATTATCATATCCACGCCTTTCGCCGTCGCATACTCCACCTTTCCGTTCGCCTTGATTCCGCAGTCGAGGGTTATGATCAGGGTGAATCCGTTCTCCGCAGCCCAGTCTATGCCCTTGTAGGACACGCCGTAACCCTCGTCGTAACGGTCCGGGATGTAGAAATCCACTTTCTGGGTCCTTGTCTTGAGAAAAGAGTACACGAGGGCCACTGCAGTGGTGCCGTCCACATCGTAGTCGCCGTACACAAGTATCTTCTCGCCGCCGGAAACAGCCCTGTGGAGACGTTCCACGGCAACGTCCATATCCTTCATCAGGAAAGGGTCGTGAAGGTCGGAAAGGGAGGGGCGGAAGAACTGCCTGGCCTCAGCAAAACTGCGTATGCCCCTGCGGACGAGCAGCTCGCCGAGCACCGGATCGACGCCCAGTTCCGCGGACAGACGGCTGACCAGCTCAGGGTCAGCAGCTCCCTTCAGAACCCATTTCTTTTCCTTTCCCATATCCTACAAAGATACTCAAAAAGAGCCAAACTTATCAAAAATCCAATTATTTCTCATAATTTTGCAGGGATTAACGCAAAAATGATGGAACAGACATTCAACGAGCAGGAAACGCTGCGCAGAGAAGCTCTGGGCAAGCTCAGGGAACTCGGAATTGAGCCATATCCGGCACCCCTCTACCCGGTAAATGCCACCGCCTCGGGCATCAAGGCGGAATTCGACCCGGAGAAGGGAAACCTCACCGACCTCTGCATCGCAGGAAGGCTGATGAGCCGCCGCATCATGGGCGCCGCTTCATTCGCTGAATTGCAGGATGAGACGGGCAGAATACAGATATACGTAAACAGGGACGAAATCTGTCCGGGCGAGGACAAGACCCTGTACAACACCGTCTTCAAGAAACTCCTCGACATAGGTGACATCATCGGTGTCAAGGGTTTCGCCTTCATCACAAAGACAGGCCAGCTCTCCGTTCACGTCAAGGAGCTCACCCTGCTGAGCAAGTCACTCAGAGTGCTCCCTATAGTCAAGGAGCAGGACGGCAAGGTCTTCGACGCCTTCTCCGATCCGGAGCTGAGATACCGCCAGCGTTACGTCGACCTCATCGTCAACCCGCAGGTCAAGGAGACCTTCGTGAAGAGGGCGAAGATCATCGCCACCATGCGCGAATACTTCAACGCGGCCGGCTGCCTCGAGGTGGAGACCCCTATACTCCAGAGCATCCCTGGCGGAGCCGCCGCGCGTCCTTTCATCACCCACCACAACGCCCTCGACATCGACCTCTATATGAGAATCGCCAACGAGCTCTATCTCAAGAGGCTCATCGTGGGAGGCTTCTCGGGCGTGTATGAGTTTGCGAAGGACTTCAGGAACGAAGGAATGGACAAGACCCACAATCCCGAGTTCACCTGCATGGAAATCTACGTGGCCTACAAGGACTACATCTGGATGATGGAATTCGTGGAGAAGATGCTCGCGAAGATAGCCCTCGAGGTAAACGGAACCACCAAGGTCAAGATAGGCGAGCACGAGGTCGACTTCGGAGGAACGTTCCGTCGCCTGCCTATACTCGAGGCGATAAAGGAATACGCCGGAGTGGATGTGAGCGGTATGGATGAAGACGAGCTCCGCAAGACCTGCAAGGAGCTCCATGTGGAAGTCGACGAGTCCTTCGGAAAGGGCAAGCTCATCGACGCCATCTTCGGTGAATATGCAGAGGACAAGCTGATACAGCCTACCTTCATCACCGACTACCCTGTCGAGATGTCCCCTCTTACCAAGCGTCACCGCAGCAACCCTGCCCTCACCGAGCGATTCGAGCTCTTCGTATGCGGCAAGGAACTCGCGAACGCCTATTCGGAGCTCAACGACCCTATCGACCAGTTCGAAAGGTTCCAGGAGCAGGCGCGCCTCAAGAGCAAGGGTGACGACGAGGCCATGTTCATAGATATGGATTTCGTACGGGCTCTGGAATACGGCATGCCGCCGACATCCGGTCTCGGAATGGGAATCGACCGCCTTACAATGTTCATGACCGGTCAGACCACCATCCAGGACGTGCTCTTCTTCCCTCAGATGAGACCGAAGCCTGTGGATTAGTTTTCGCGAAGACCCGTTCTAGGCGAGGATTATTCCGTTTTCGGCGCAGACGGCACGGTCCTCCTCGGACCAGAGACTGGACTGGATTTCGCCGATATGCGCCTTCCTCAGAAGATACATACAGAGTCGGGACTGCCCTATGCCACCACCGATGGTGTAGGGCAGTTCTCCGTCCAGAAGCCTCTTGTGGAACATCAGGTCCGCCTTGTACTCCTGCCCGCGGATGCGCAGCTGACGGAGCAGGGCCTGCTCATCCACGCGTATGCCCATCGAGGAGACCTCGAAGGCATTGTCCAGAATATTGTTCCAGAGCAGAAGGTCACCGTTGAGACCGAGGAATCCGTCCTCGTTGGGAGTGCTCCAGTCATCATAGTCGGCAGCCCTGCCGTCGTGAGGGATGCCGTCGGAAAGGGGAGCGCCTATGCCTATGACGAAGACTGCCCCGTGCTTGCGCACTATCTCCCTTTCCCTCTCCTTGGGACTCAGCGACGGGTACATCTGCAGAAGTTCCTCCGCGTGGATGAAGAAAAGCTCCTCCGGAAGTTCCGGAACCACCTGCGGGAACTCTATGAAAAGTTTGTTCTCAGTAACCTTTATCGCCTCATATATGCGGCGCACCGTCTTCTTCAGGAAGGCGAGATTGCGCTGCTCCCGGGTGATGACCTTCTCCCAGTCCCACTGGTCCACATATATGGAGTGGATATTGTCCAGGTCCTCGTCCGGGCGAAGGGCATTCATATCCGTATATATGCCCATACCGGGCTGCACTCCCATATCGGCGAGCTTGAGCCTCTTCCACTTCGCGAGGGAATGGACCACCTCCGCCTTGCGCTCGTCCAGACCCTTCACGGGAAAGCGTACCGGGCGCTCGACGCTGTTGAGGTCATCGTTGATGCCTGTGCCTGAGAGCACGACCATGGGCGCAGTCACCCTCAGAAGGGAGAGCTGTGCCGAAAGATTGTCCTGGAACATGTCCTTTACGGCCTTCACGGCCTTCTCTGTGTTCTGAGCTGTTCCAAGTATGTTTCTGTAAGCTTTGGGGATGTAAACTGACATAATTCTACCAATGATGAGAACCGCGTCTGCGGCTTACTGACGAACGGGAGCTGCGGGATGAGTGGCGTCCGCGGGAGGAGTGGCGTCCGCTGCGGGAAGGGTGGCGTCCGCGCAGGGCATCGAGGAACCTGGCCCAGAAGCCTTCCTCCACCGCTCCGTCATCCTCGAAGATATCCTCTCCGGAAGATGCCTTCTCCAGCATGTCACCGAAATTCAGACCTCTTGAAATCATCTCATAGATGACAGGCCACTCCGGAAGCCCGCCTACGTTGCGGTCGTCGATGAAAAGGTCGCAGCGGAGCTTGCGGGCCACGCTGCAGTCTTCCCAGTTCGCGCCGGGCATATCCGTATTGACTGCATAGAACTCAAGTCCGCGGGCGCGGCAGAACTCCACGGCCTCATCCAGAAGGCGGCCCTCACGGGCAGTCCACAGAATGAGCTTGTGCCTGTCCTCCTGAAGCCTCTTCAGGGTCTCTATCGCAAAAGGAAGCTCTTTCCCTATCTCAGGGTAACGGTGCTCCACTATCGTTCCGTCAAAATCTACTGCTATAATCATTCTTCAATTTTTCCTATTGCCAGTCTGATAGCTGTTGCAGCGCTGTCGGATGCCGTCAGGCCTGCTGCCCGCTGTCCTTATCCTCGCCGTAACCGTAGCCGTAGCCATAGCCGTAACCGTAGCCATAGCCATAACCATAGCCGTAACCATAGTTGTAGCCGTAGCGGCGGCGAACCTCGGATCCGTTGAGGACTATGCCCATATTGTTGAACTTGCCCTCCTGATAGGTCTTCTCCACGAGCTCCAGCATTCTCCTGTCAATGACGCCCGAACGCACCACGAAGAGTGTCGTATCGACTACGCGATTGATAATCAGCGGATCGGCCACCACGTCCATAGGCACATTGTCAATCAGGATATAATCGTACATCGAACGCAACTGGTCGATGAGGGTGTCAAGCCTGTCGCGGCGCAACAGTTCCACCGGATTCGGCGGCACCATGCCCGCAGGTATGATATCCACTCCCTGAATTACCTCCTTGTGGAGTATCTCCTCGAGCGGAAGGGAATAGTCATAGAGGTAGTTGGAAGCGCCACGGGTCTTGTGTGCTATGGAGAAATAGCGGGAAACCGTACGCTTGCGAAGGTCCAGGTCCACGATGACCACCGACTTCCTGTTGTCGGCAAAGCAGGCGGCAAGGTTCATCAGCACGAAGGACTTGCCGGCGCCTGTGGTAAAGGATGAAACGGTGATGACCTGAGACTGTCTGTCTCTGTCGCGCATGAAGTCCACATTGGTAGAGAGTATGCGCATAGACTCGGTGAGCAAGCCCTTGGACTTCCCGTCATAGAGTATCTTTACTTCAGCGGGAAGTTTCTTTCCTTTTCGTGCGGCATCGCGACGGTTCTTGCGCCTTGTCTTTCTGTCAGGCTTCACGAGAGGTATCTCACCCACGAAAGGAGTCGCTGTCGCCTCCTCAATCTCCTTCCTCGTGCGCACCTTCGTATCGAGGAAAAGACGGAGGATGAGCAGCAGGGCCGGGATGGCAAAGCCTACGAGTATGCCGAGAATCAAGGTCTTGTACTTGCTCGGGGCAATATGAGCCTCAGGGCCGTCAGCCTCGTCGATCACGCGGGCGTTGTTGTCCACCATGGCCTGGGTAAGGGCATTCTCCTCGCGACGGTTCAGCAGGAACATATAGAGGGTCTCCTTGATTTTCTGCTGGCGTTCGATGCTGACCATCTCGCGCGCCGTCGAAGGCATCTGGATGAACTTGCTGCGGGCTTCCATCTCCTTCTTCTCCGCATCCTGCTTCTTGACCTCTATGCTCATTATGAGATTGTCCACGGAACGGAGTATGCTCTGGCGCATAGATGTGAGGGAGGTATTGAGTCCCTGAACCACAGGGCTTTCCTCACTGCTGTCGGCGAGCAGGCGGTCCCTGTTCATCTTGGTGAGGTTGTACTGGGAGATCTGACCCTCGATACGCATGTCCTCGAGACCTATGTTGCTCGGAATCATATCATTCGCCTTGGTCGGGTCATTGAGATATTCCTTAATGTACCTTGCAAGCCTCAGGCGGGTCTCCAGTTCGGCAATGACAGCGGTGGAAGCCTGGGTCTCGGCAAGATAGCGTCCCGCAGCCTCATCGGCGCTCATCATCACGTTCTTTGTCTTGAATGCGTCAAGTTCGCGCTCCACATCACGCAGTTCCTCCTCTATGACGGTGATTCTCTCCGCAAGGAACTCCGCCGTGTTGACGGCCACCTGGTTCTTGTCCGCAATCGCCTCCTCGTTGTAGACCACGAACAGCATGTTGAGGACATCGATGGCCCTGTCCCTTGAAGAATCCTGGAGGGAGAACTTCAAGATTGCCGCCTCATCCTCGGCCTGCCTTATCTGGAGGCGGGAGAGCAGCCCTGACGCGGTCTGCTGAGGCGTAGACTTGCTGACCGTCACGCTGCGGCCGTACCAGGACGGTCCGTAGAGAGAGGTAGGCTCGAAGCGCAGAGGACCGAAAGCGGTCTGGATGGATTCTCCAAGTTTCACGGTCTTCTCGGCATCCCCGGTCCCGAGCAAAATGCTGTCCTCAGAATAAGGAGTAACCACCAGGGGAGCCACTGACCTGTTCGCCACCGAATCCGGATAAATCACCCTCACAGGCGTCCCTGTGGCATACAGTTCTATCTTGCGCAGCTTCACCGGCACCTTGTAGCTCACGTCCGCATTGAGTCTTCTGACCACCTCGGTCATCAGTTTCTTGGACTTGAACTCTAGTATCTCGTTGGAAACGCTGGTGCGGTTGATGAGGTTGTTGTAGGTATCGAGACGCGCCGCGGACTTGTTGGTGGACGGGTCCTTGATGATTATGGTCGCGTCAGCCCTGTAAACGAAGGTCGAGGTCGCATACTTGTATGCCGCGAAACCGCCGCAAATCAGTATGCACAGCACGAACCAGTACCAGTAGCTCAGCAGATAGAAGAACAGGTCGAGCAGATTGACCGAACCAGCATCCTGGCGCTGGGGTCTTCCCGTATTCTTGTTGGTATATCCGGACATAGGCGTGGATGCAGATTGTGGGTTATTTTCCTGCGACAATGCTTATCCAGTAAGCGATGGACCCGATGGCCGAAAGGACTGACACTGCGGTCGTTCCTATCTGCCAGCCGAGCTGGGCGTTCGCATCCATCTTGGACTTGCGCGGCTTCACGTACACGATGTCATCCTGCTGGAGCCAGAAACCCGGCGAATCGAAACAGGACTTGGACAGAAGGTCCATATTGTACACCTGCCTCTCCTTGCCCTCGGTCCTTATCACCCAGACGTCGTCGTAACGGGCTGCCGTGGTGAGGTCGCCCGCCATCGCTATGGCCTGGAAGATGGACACCTTGCCTTCCTTGACTACGTAGTTACCCTTGGAACTGACTTCCCCGAGCATCGTTATCTGGAAATTGGTGAATTCTGCCGTGACGATAGGGTCGGTGATGTACCTCTTCTCCACTATCCTCGAAGCGATTTCGTCCTTGAGCTGGTCAATAGTCAGGCCCTCCGCAGGGATGGACCCGAGAACGGGAAAGAGTATCTCGCCGTTCTTGTCGACCAGGTATTCCACGCCCTTCGCATCCGGGGCGAGGGAAATCCCGGCGGTGGAGACTGTCCCGGTCGTTATGTCGACGTTGGACGCCCCGTCCGCAAGGTTGAACGGCGCGGCGAGGACGGGGTTGGTGCATCCGACGTGGATGCGTATCCTGTCGTTCTTCCTGATCTTCACGTCAGGGGCTTCGGTGACATCGTATGTCGTAAGCGTTTCAAGGTCCTGGAGATAAGTCATCCTTTTCCAGGAACAAGAGTTCAAGGAAAGAAGAATGCACACAAGGACTGAAACGGCGGCTAATTTTCTCATAAATTCAAAGTTTGTCAGGTCAAATCTCCGTTCCAATCTGCAAATATAGGAACAGTTCGGCACAATTACTCAATTAATTGAGTTTCATTTTTATCAAAGCCCCTGCGGCGGCACTGCCGATGTCGTCACAGATGAAGAAGACGAAAGATGCGGCCGCAGATCAGGGAGAGCCAGCGGGACAGGAATTTGACGGGCGCATACCGCAGGAAAAGGGACGCGCGCTTCATAAATCCGGAAAAGCGGTTTTCCTTGTCCAGGCCCATGTTCCCGTCCTCCAGAATCAGCTCCGCCAGACGCTGCGCATCCCGCAGTTCGCACCTTCTCCTCCAGCTCTGCAGTTCCCTGCCGCGTGGCTCAGCCAAATCGAAGCCGCAGCCGTTGCAGGCGGATGCGGCCAGGTCAGCGTTGCAGGCTGATGCAGCCGGGTCGGCCGAACCGTTGAGAGGGACGGGCGCATCAAGTCCCAGATGTTCTATCGCGCGGGCAAGCAGGCGGCTCCATCGGCTCCTGCTTGCATTATGGGACTGACCCGCCGTAACGCCGGCCGAGCTGGCAGCCGGAGGGCAGTGCGAGGCGGCGGTGCTGGCAGCCGACGGGCACTGCGCTGCAGTGGTGCGGTTGGCGACGGCGTGGCGGAGGATCGCGACGTCGCAGACCTGTTTAAGGCCGACGCCCATCACCATCGCGTGCTTGAGGACGTGGTCCTCCAACATAAGGAGCATCTGTTCGGGCGTATCCTGCGGCATTCCCTTTCGATGGTGCTCCACAACCATTCCAGAGAGGGTATAGGACACATCCCCGTCGCTGTCCCATTTGAGTTCGAGACCGTTCTCCTGCGCCACGCGGCACGCCTTTCTGAAATCCTCCCTCCTTGGGAAATACCAGTCTATGTCCCCACAGCTCCTGTGCTCAGGAACAGGATAGTAGGCTGCAACGCTGTGGCCCTTCTGAAGCACCGCCTCCAGTCCCCTCTTCTCCCAGGCGCGACGCTGAAGATCTATCACCGAGGCCATCCTTTCATAGCCCCTCTCGTTCTCCAGCACCTCCGTCGCCCACCGGGCCGCCAACTCCACCGGCATCATATCGACAGCAGCCGATGTTGCCAACGTGCCCGGAGCCGCCGTCACAGACGTTGCCATCGTACCAGGCATCACATCCGAAGTATCCGAAGCGGACGGGAAAGGGGTACATAAGCCGTCATAGACCAGGGCGAGAACCCCCTGGCGTTGCGCCAGACAATGGAGTTCCTCCCACTGCGCCTCACTCATTTCCATAAACCTCTCCGGCGCCCGACCCCAGAGGCCGCAAGCCAGAAGGCGCAGAAAAACTATCTGTACAGATTCATGCACTTTTCAATCATTCCGGAGAAAGTGAACATACTCTCGTAACGGCGCAATGCACCCTCCGAATAACGGGCGTAATCCGCTTCTATCGCGAGCACGGCGTCCGCAATCGCCTTCGCGTCCCCGACCTCGACGTTGATGCCGGAAACCCCGTCCTCATTGACCCAGCTCGTACCCGAACCGGGGATTTTCGTCGCAACGACAGGCTTTCCGCAGCTCATCGCCTCAATCTGGACAATTCCGAAGGCCTCGGTCTTCATCACGCTGCTCAGGACGAACACGCTGCATCGCCCGTACCACTGCGCAACCTCCCCTTCCGGCACGCGGCCAAGGAGCACGACCCTACCCTGCAGGCCCTCCGCAACTATCTGTTCCTCAAGCATCTGACGCAACGGACCCCCGCCACCGATGACAACGATATGGTCCTCGGGAAGATACTTCGCGGCGAGAACGAGATTGCGGAAACCCTTGTATTCGACCAGCCGGCCCATCGAATAGACAACCTTCTTCCCGTATAGTTCAACCCCGCCTATGCAGTCGCCCTGTCCATCCTTCTCCGCAATGGAGAAAGGCTCGGGGCTACCTTCGCCAACGAGAGATGCACAATGAGGGAGCGCCCGGGCGATGCTGACGGGTTCGACGCCTATGGGCAGATAGGTGCATTTGGACTGGACCCCGCCCAGATACGGCGACTGTTCCACATAGACCGGAGTCGTCCCGACAATGATGTCGGCGCGGCGGATCAGCCATTTCTGGAACGGGAGATAGAGCTTCAGCAGGCCCTGCTGCCTGAGTATGTCGCTATGCCAATGGAGCACCACCCTGCCTCGGAAGCCACTGAGGAACAGGGCGATACAGGCCATAGGGTCGGGATGATGGATATGGACCGCATCGTAAGGCTCGCCCGAGCGGCGCGCACGTCGGAGCATGGACCGCAGCCGGGTAATCATCGCCGGCGCAATCATGGTCGCCGCCACCTTCGCGAGAGCGGGAACGAAATATACCCTCCCGTTGTCGTTCAGCCGGAGATATCGGCAGTTCTCCCCTGTGCATTCCGACATGTCCGGCGGGATGAAGCCCCGGTCGGCCTCGTCGATACCGTCGGAAGGGAGTTTGGCGCAGAGCATGTCGCAGCTGACCCCCGCCTCCGAAAGACCCCGCGTAAGGTCCCACATCACCTTTTCGACACCGCCCCTGATGGGGTAGAATTTCCCGAGTTGAAGTACTTTCATAACAAAATAACTTGCGTATATTTAGCGGAATCTCCTATTTTTTGATAGATTCCGCTAATTATAATTCAGACAGAGCCCCAAAATTGTGACTGAAATATATTGTAACTTTGGCGCCGGAAGAATACTTGAGACACATGATAATTCTTGACAAGAAAATCACCAACGAAGAGTTGAAAGCAATAGCCGCGAACGTTTATGAAGATATGGTCAAGGCTGTTGTTGACATCGACACCGATACTATAGCGCTGGACGCCGAACTGCATTCCGACCTTGAAACGCTTATGCTTCGGAACGGCTCCCTCCAGGAGTCCCTTTGGGGAATCAATTTATATCCGGATGCTGATGACGAAGACTTCATAGAATATGATTCAATTATAAATATCCGTCCTCGCCAGAACAACCGCAGCCGGGATGTTGAAAACGAAGAAATCCGTCAAAGGATTCGCGAAACCGTCAACAAATATATTGAAAGATGACACTGCCGTCAAAACCGGATGAAAGCAGATGGGCTGAGATGCCTCTGATGGAACAGCTGGCCAATATCAGCAGCGAGGTCGGCCGTACTTTCAAGTGGATGACAAAAGGCAAAACTGCATTCGCCGAAAGTGCTTTCTTCAGAGCGCTGGACCTTATTGACCTCTGCATAAAATATGGAAGATTGGGAGAACCCGGCAGAGAATCTTTGCTGAAGGAACTTTGCCGATTCCGGGACATATACGCAGAAGCTGTTCTGGACAAAGACCTCGAGGCCCTCAAATCCCTGGACAAATACTGCAGCCATTTCGCCAGGGCTTATGCCCTTCACAAATCATAAATTCAAGTTATAACGCCGAGTCGCCGGAAAGGAGGGAGGAGTAGAGCTCCAGATATTCGGCGTAACGGTCCTGTTTGCGGAAATGGGCGAGAGCATAAGAGCGACACGCGGCCGAGTAGCGCTCCTTGCCTGTGCGTTCTATGAAGCGTATCGCCGCAACAAGACCCGCAATGTCGCCCTGCTCTATCACGAAACCCGTTTCGTCTTCAACTATGGACTCGACACTTCCCCCGGTACGGTAGGTCACGACAGGGGTGCCGCAGGATATGGATTCGAGGTTGACCGTAGGGTAATTGTCCTGCCATGTCGGATTTACGAACACTGTCGCGGCCGAATATAGCTGCGCAAGTTCCTCCTGATTCTCTGTGCGCCCGATCACGACCACGTTCTCTGGCAGAAGCGCCCTCTGCTCCGGCGTCATCCTGCCCACCATCACGACGACTTCGTCATCCCAGGTATTGCGGGCGATGGCCCTGAGTTCCCCGAAGCCCTTCTCGCGGGTCCATATACTCGCCACCCCCAGTATCACCCGCCTGTCTCCCAGGCCGTATTTGCTGCGCACGGCCTGCGGGTCCCTCGGAGAAAAGACCTCAGTGTCTATCCCATTGTGTATCACCCTGAACCTGCATCCCGCCAGAAACGACTGCGCCATCTCTTCGCGCATCCAGGAGGAGACGGGGACAAAGAGCATCCTTTCGGAAGGAATCGAAGTGAAAGCGGCTGCCTTGTCTCTGTAATTCCCCGAGGAGCGGTCGATGAGCCAGCTCTTGGGGAACGACCCGCGTTGAGGACAGTTTCGACATCCCCCGTTCTGGGCTTTCCACCGGTCGCATGCGGCTGCAGAATAATAATAGCAATGCCCCGTATAGAGCCAGCAGTCGTGCACGGTCCATATCACCGGCTTGCCGCAGTCCGCGAGATAGCGGAAGAACAGAGGATAATTGAGGAAATAGCCGTGGACGTTGTGGATATGTATGACGTCAGGGTCGATGCGCCTGATCTCCCTTATGAAACGGAGAGTCGCAAGCCGCGAGCCAAGCCCGTGGCGGTCGAAAAGACGGGTCTCAAGACCGTGAAGGGCTACACTTAGGCGGGACCCTACAGGAACAGGCACGGAAGAACAGCCCCCAAGTGCGGCCTTGCCGTCCCCGTCGCGTCCGCGGCTGAATGCGACATAGCTCTCCCAGCCCTTTGCCGCCGCAAGTTCCCCTATCTCGAGCATTATCTTCCCGGTAGAGGTGTTCCGTCGCACGACCGGATTGATTTGTAACAGTTTAGGCATCTCTATTCAACAATTCATCGTACAAAGCCACCCATTTTTCGGTCACGCTTTCCGGTGAGAAGCGGCTCACCACATCCCTCGCGGCGTGGCCCATTTCCTTCCGCAGCCCTTCGTCCCCTATGAGTCGCAGAATGGCCCGGGCCAGGGCCGGAATGTCTCCGTCCGGGACTATGAACCCGTCAATGCCGTCACGGATAATCTCACTCGGTCCGCACTTTATATCAAAAGATATGGCTGGGAGACCACAGGCCATTCCTTCAGCCAAAACCATCCCAAAGCCCTCATAATGGGAACTCATTACTATCATCGAACTGGATGCATACTCATCAAGAATGTTGTCCGTAGGGGCATTAATGTAACACGAGTCCTCCAAATGATTATCTCTTATCTGACGCGTCAACCTATCATACCACTCACCCTGTCCGAAAATGTCGAGTCGCCAGTCTGGGGCCTCTTCATGGACAATTCTCCAGGCATCTATCAGCCTGTCAAAACTTTTCTGATAATCCAGGCGTCCGACGGCGATGACCCTTTTGGCGGTGCATTCCGAAATCGGGCCCGACTCATTGATGACGGCGGCGTTGGGAATGACCCTCATAGTCGGAATCTCACCCCACATACGCGCATCCTCCCCGGTCAGTACGACAAAACGGTCGAAGCGGCGGACCAGCCTGTCGTCAGTGTGCGTCCTCCATTTGTCCGCCAGGCCCATGAGCCCGTTACGGTTGTACTGGAGATGGAAGAGTTTGCTCTGATGGAGTTCGAGGACCTTGCGGCTTCCGTCCTTGATGCCGGGAACGAAGGAGCATTCACCCGGATAGAAACAGTCGGTAACGTCCGGACGCTTCTCCATCAGAAGGGCAGTCAGAGCCTTGCGATGGGCACGGCGACGGCGCAGATAACCGAGAGTTTTCGCAACGAAGCCCTTGCCGTTGTCGTCCGAATAGTTGATTTCGAGATCTATGAACTCCACCTCTTCGGGGAAAGGATAGAAGGTCGGCCGGGACTTCTGGTCGGTGGTAACGACAATGATGCGGAACGGTCCATGCTCCGGATGGGAGAGCAACCAACTGACTTTGTTCAAAAGCACCCTCTCCATCCCACCGGGATTGTAGAGGGAGTGTATGCAGAAGAGGATGGTCATAGTAGGATTGGTATTAACCATATCTACACAATGTGCGCCTGTTATTGGGATATATTACTACTATCCAATTTTAAATACTTTCCTATACATACATAACGCGCTATAGTAGTACGGATTCCTCCAAAGCAATGAACATAGCCAAAAAAATTGCCGGATAGTTGGTCTCATCCATGGCTTATATTTACCTATAAAATGGATAACTTTAATAGGTTTTGCATCTCCGCCTAGAGAATATCCCAAATCAGTAATGTAGTATGATAAGTAATCTGCAAATACATTGTATCCTTCATCCAATTGCAAATCAGATGTCCAAGAATCCTTAATAAAACGTTGTATGATATCCTGATCGCCTAGTGGGAGCGCCTTATCATTAAACTCATCAAATACAGCAGGAACCAATTTGAAAATACCCTCAAAGGTTTCCAAATTTGGTTCCACTACCATAAGACCTGAATTGAGTCCATCCCATGATTCATTGCCCGGATATGATTTGCCTGCACACACACCAGCAAACGACTTATATTCAAAAAGTTCATCAATATTCTGAAGAATAAGCAAATCCGAGTCTAAAAAAACCACCTTCTCAAAATTTACTAGTTTGAATACTTGAAGCTTATCTAAAGTGTAAGACCAATTGGGAAAGTGAATATTATGCATAAACACATTTTCATCACAAATGCTCTGATCTAGATTTATGACACCAATACCTGCAGCGGTCAAAATATTATATACATGATTTTGATTTTGCAACCTTTGAGATAGCATACAATAAAGCGGATACTTCGTTCCTACCCTTTCTAACGACTTCTTCAAGCCAATAACACCAGGCAAGTACTCCTCCGTTGAAATCAATGTGATGAATGCATTCATATTATACTTGATTGATACCTCTGTTTTCCGACCATCCTTGGGCAAATACGCATAACTAAATATGTTGGAATTGAGAGCAATAAACAAACAAGGAAGCAAACTAATATACAGCCAACAAAGGAATGCGAATCATACCCTAAACGCGTCCACAAAACAACAACAAAAGTTATGACTTTTGACTGGAATGCATAATACAAAAGAGAATTCCTGCCGACATATTGAAGTAGGCGAAAACGGCATTTAGCACAATCCATCAAAACTGCAACTAAACACACTAAGAAAGACCCTACTAAAGCGGAACAGAAAAACGCTATACAACTTCCAAAATTTAGCATATGTATATCAATCCCCGAGTTGTTAATCATAAAAACGGAAATCAAATATGCCCCAAAAAGCAAGAATAAAACAACTAGCGCAAGCGACCTATTCAACCGAAAAAACGATAGGAATCTACCAAAAAAATCACAATCCTTCATCCTCTTCCCGATGTGGATAAAAGGAAGAAATATTAACGCGTTCTCAATGTGCCATGGCAAACGAGTAACTGAAAAATGTGAGTATGAAAAACCCAAGACAAAAAAGACGGCTACAACTATGTCCATCAAATAATACGAACGGTATGAGATACGAGCTATTGTAAAGTAAACTAACTCCATAACAAACAGACAAGCAAGAAACCATAGTTCATCCCACTTTCCAGGAATCTGAACCAACAAACCTATTACACGTTCGAAAAAATTGCCGTCACACTTGTACAAAGACCCACAAAGAATGTTAATAAAACCTAACAGTAAAAGAGGGAAAACTATTGCTCTGATTTTTTTTTGCAAAAAAACACGCCAACTATCCTTAGTGTTAAAAGTAAAACCAGCAACAAAAAAGAACCCGACCAACTCTATAGGATAAGTTAGACGAAATAACACATCTGGTCCTCCTATATGATTCATAATTATAAAAATCATACAAAAAGACTTGACATAGTCTATCCAAGCTATCCTTTTACTCACTGTCACAAAGTTGTTGTTGAATACCTTCATAAGAATTACATGCTTCCGCTACCAAGAATACTGCGAAAACTGCAAAATTATCAGTCGCCACCTTCGCCCAGAGAACCAACTGCAAGCAAAACAAACAAATGAATAAGCCCGAATAATTGCGATATCTTTTTTCGCAAATAATGGAACAAGAAAAGAAGAAAGCGACAAAACAACACAAGCCAATTAATCCAAAATAATAAATAAAACGTAAATACCCTACGTCAGTCGCCATATAATACTCAGCATAATCCTCCCCCACATAATTAGGATCATTTAATGTATTAAAGAAGTAGCCATCACCAACAAGCCATGTTTTTAACGATTCGGGCCACACATACATCGTCGCCAGAATGTCTGTTGACCTAGTGCTCCATTTTCCTGTGTTGAAATAATTAAAGAAGCCTTCGAATGCAAATCGAAATTGTTGCTGCAATGATGAATCTGATTTATATGCCAGGCAACCAACTATACAAGCTAGAAAGAATGAAAAAATTAACCACTTTAATGAAGTTGTAAAAAAGGGGCTATTTAGAAACACCGACCGGATTGCATCAAAAAGCACAATTACAAAAACCAGGATAACACCGATAAGTGTAGTCCTTGAAATCATGTTTCCAACAATAGCGATTATAGTAAACTCCAAAGAGTAAAAGCAAAGGCTATATCTGTCTTCCTTATGAGAGTCTCTAATTAGAAAAAAAGAAAATGCAACAAGAATAGCAGAAAAACGCATCCCTGCAACATCGAAAGCACAACCTATTCCTATGAGGCGGCCATCAGCAAAAGCCTTTGTCTCAGAAAAGTCACGAATAACAAGGTTTATATAATTGCTTAATGCCGGTATGCCTAATATTAGAAGTGCAATGACGCATTGCATTGCACAAGCACCAATTAGATATTTAATCACAGAATCAATGCCAGCATCGCCATTTGACCACTTTATCACTTGCACCATGGTATAAGCCCCACCTAACCATGTTAACATTGACAGCAGGTAGGTCGCATATGAGATATCTTTAGTATTATTTAATACAATTGACGCTATAGACGATAAAGAAACAATACCGGCAAAAATAAAGACCTGAAGAAACCAACTCGGTACGCAAGTGCGCTTCCTTGAAATGTAATTACTAATAACAAGAAATATAGATATTAACGCCATAAACATTTTTGTATTCACGCCGGGTAAGAAAACAAATTCAACCGGGAACAAATACCCACTTGTCACTAATAACGCTAATATCGTCTTTAAGATTCCGTTCATTGACCGTACCTAATACGATGAAAGAATTTAAAAAAACAATTATAGAGACATAAGAATGTCCACTGCCCTTTATTTGCAAATATCTGAGGGATTTTTCGATGCAAAGAAAAAGCAGCGCTGCTTATGTAATCATTAGCCTCAGGATAATACAAAGACCAACTCTTTCTTAGAACACTACTATCTTGAAGAAGAAGGGGAAATTTTGCCTCCAGCTTTGCAATCGCAATCTCCTCCTTAAACTCCTCCCCATATTTACCTATCAAAGACCTAATAACACGATTTAGATTATTCTCCACCTGTCGCATTTTTTCATCAGAATAACCAAAACTAAGCGCGTTATAATTAACAGTTACATAATGATATAAAGCTCGAGATATATGAGTTACCACATTAGCATATTGGAAGAGTAATATCATTGTCAAATCTTCTCCCATGCTATTACCATCCGGAAATCGGACTCCACCTCGCACATACAATCGACGAGAAACAAGTTTATTCCATACATTAAACTTCATTCTTCCGGACAACATTGCCCTAATGGCATCTTTGGGATTACGTTCATCTGGCTGAGACATATACAGTTCTCCTTTAGGACAACTAAGCCACCAATCGCACCAAACAATATCCGTTCCTGTCGCAGTAGCAGTATGATATAACACTTCCAATGCATTCGGCTCAAGAAAATCATCCGCATCACAATGAAAGATAAACTCACCTTGAGCAACGTCCAGTCCGGAATTTCTGGCAGAAGGAAGACCCAAATTACAAGGATGACTGATTCGTCTTAACGTGAACGGCCAAACCCTATGGCGTGATAAAACATCTTCAAATATTGAGAGGCTGTCATCTTGACAAGCGTCATCCACCACTATCAACTCCCAGCCCTTTAGGGTTTGGCAACACAACGACTCGGCACACCTGCCGATAAATGGAGAAACATTATAAACTGGTAAAATTACACTAACCTTTATATCGTCCATAAATGAAATATCTAGCAAGAATTTTCATACGCTTCCAGAGTGACAACGAGTCTAAATACATTGTTTTATCAAAGAAGAATTTAAAATAAAACAGTTCATCATAGAATATTGACTTTCGATAATACTCCCACCATATATCAAATGAAACACTATAGCGTTTCCAAGGTTTATATCCAGAATAATGAATGTTCCCTCCTTTTGTAGCCGCTTCAATATCAATTGCAGTCATAGACTTTGGGAGCAGTTCCGGATGCCAATACATATAGATATAGGCACAGTCATTTACATTAAAACGTGGTGGCAAGAAATATACTCTTCCCTTACATGCAATATTAAGAATATCTTGGTCCTGATATTTGAACTTACCCTTTCCCAACTCTACAAACTGTTCAACCAAATGGTCACTTCTCATCTGATGAAGATTCATTACAATAAAACCAGCTTGCAGGTACTGCCATCTTTCAATCCCAACTTTACTTAAGTATTCTGTATCTTGATTAATCCCTATATCAAGAGTGGCTGCAAGATAATTATCCGCTATGTCAAGATTATAAACCTCACTCAAATCCATCCTAAAAATAATGTCTACGTCAGAGTAAATAATCTTATTGAATTGTGTAAGAATGTTAGGAATAAGCAGCCTGTAATAAGTAGCCTTTGTAACACCACGTATTTCATATGCATTCTCGAAGTCATTCCCAACAGGAAGAAAATTTATGCTACAATTCGAATAATGGCGAGAGATTCTATTGAGCCGGTCTTCATCTAGAGTCTCGGAGCTGGAGTGAAGGATATAAATTTCATAGTATGTGTCAGGTTTAGCATTCATCAGTAGGGATGAGATGCATACACATGCTGGGAGAATAATATTATTATCAAAAGCAAAGACTATCGGGACAATATTCATATGTGTATCAAAGTTTGATGCGTTTAGAAAAATTATAACAACAAGATACCAGGTCTAAGCAGAATGACGAAATAAGAGCAACGTCAAAAAAAAGAAACCACTTTATCTTGTCAAAAATCGGATGACATATTCTTAAATTATTCTGACAGATATACCTTCTGCAAACTATTGAATACAGTTTGAGAGCATTCCTCCGGTCTAAAGATTTAGCTATGAACTTTTCAATCAAAATTTCCGTAAGAGCATGCACATAATAATTGAAAGCAACTACATTGGCACGTTCTAAATAATCTATACATTTTTCATAATAAACCTCGAAATTCTGCCCTGAGGAATACTTCCTACTCCAATCTGGGACAAAATAAAAATATCCTATACTATTTGTAGAAACGACCCGCCTGACCTTGCTTAGATAATCAATCACGAATACACTGTCCTCATTGAATTTCAGCCTTTCATCGAAACGGATGTTATATTCATTCAAAACCGACCTGCGGAATGATTTAAGAACAGAATATCCTAATAAGTTGTTGTCGGATAACACTTTCATTGCGTCCACTGCGGGCAAATTAAACTCAAGGGCATATTCTAAAGCCTCAGAACAATTGGTCAAAGGCCGATTTGTTTTCATGCCCTGGATAACCATATCGATATTTCCTGATGAATGAAATCGAAAATTATTCAGCCAGCCGGTCAGCACAAAATCATCAGCATCACAAAAAAGAATCCACTCCCCTCTCGAATTATCTATTCCAACATTTCGCGCAGAACTTACACCTCCATTATTTTTGTGAATAACCGTAATCCTGTTATCAAGGTCTTCAAAATTTTTACAGATATCTAATGTATTATCTGTACTACCATCATCAACAACAATCAATTCAAAGTCATTTTCAGATACAGCAAGGATACTCGCTATACAACGATCCACGAACTTCTCCCCATTATAAACAGGGAGAATTATTGAGAATACCGGTAGCATGCTATCCATTAAAAGATTAACTATCTATATAGACTCCTGATTTTCAGCGCTATGAAGGACAAACTCGGAGGCCATAACATTACAATATTATTCGCGCGTCCTCGGGCTAGAAATGAATACTCTTTAATCTCATTGATATGGTTTCTATAATTATCGAAACTCATCTCACCTTTAAAAACAGCATCAATAATAACTTCTACCAAATAATTGAAATATGACCCCAAGATTATATTACTATTACAATTCAAGCTAAGAGCAGCATAAAAACAACTTAACCTTCCCTTCAAATAGTATTTGCAATACTTTTGATCCCATTCCGGCTGGAAATAATGATATGCCAACGTATCCGCAAAATAGATAGACGAAACACCTTTCAAGTAACTTAGAAAAAAAAGTTCGTCTTCCATAAAAAACATATTTTCATCGAAACATATCCGAGAACGCTTAATATTACTACGCCTGAAGAATTTGTTCCAAACGGCACCTCTAATTTCGCAAGACAGGAGCAATTCTATAGAAGATTCACAGTCTGCCTTTTTTTCTTCCCAACAAAAACTAGTAGATAAATTATCGATAAAATAACCTTGTACGACCAGATCGACATTATCATGGCATAAACAAGGCGCAAGAAAAAAAGGTTCCACCCAATCATCTGAATCGCAAAAAGCAATCCAATCCCCCTGCGCATTGTCCAGTCCCACATTTCTGGCTGAACCTACTCCACCATTCTCCTTATGGAATACACGAAAGCGCTTATCCTTCTCCGCATACTCGTCGCATATCCTGCCGGAACCATCAGTGCTCCCATCATCAATCAACAGACACTCATAGTCCGTCATCGTCTGGGACAGGACACTATCCAGGCATCTTCGGAGAGTATTCTCCGAATTGTAAACAGGGATGATAATTGAAATTTTGGGATGCATTACTTGCTAATTGAATGGCAGTTTTCTTTGGCTGCAATAAACTTCCTGCTCTAAATTACTGTCTGCAAATGGGACACTAATGACATAACATTTATTTACAAATTGCTTCCTCACCCAAAATTGAAGCAATGATTCTATCACTCGTTGTAAAATCCGTCTTTAGATATTCGCCATAAAATTTACTCCTGCTTTCCTTCAAAGGATCAATCCCAATGAGTAAATTCTCTATAAATAATTCTATATCTTCTGCTCTATTTGCCCTATAATGCAATTGTTTTGCTTTCAATGCAAATTTATTTAGATGTTCCTCCGTATCATCCCCTTCACGACATAGAAACATTACTGGATTACGGGTGTAATGATATTCAATAACAAATGATGCACAATCGTGAATCATAGCATCAGAGTACTTAAATAAATCAATGTATTTCCCTTCTACATACTGTGTATTGGGAGAAGATGACCAGAACTCAAAATATGCGTCCGTCTTGTCTTTCCCCCAAAGCCTGTTCAATTTTCCGCGGAGTAGAGGATGTGGTTTAAATGCAAACTGAATCCTATCTGCATACTTCACGGCAAGCATAACCATATAATTACAATACTCCAGGAAGGTTGATTGATGAGTCCCCCAACAATCGCCGATAGAATGATGCGGAGCCCATATAATTTTCAGTTTTTCAGACTCCTGATTTTTCCACGGCGAATTAAATGCCTCTTTGGGAATCTGTAACTCATCCATAAACGGTAATCCGGTGATATACGCATTATCAATTCTATTGCCCTTAATCCTTTCATATCCCTTTACACACATTGCGTTCTCAAAATACACCTGCCAACAATAATCAAATAACTTGGGTGAATAACCCCAATCAGAATCAATGGAATGAAATGCATAATTGGCATAACAAAAAACAGCGTATAGGTTTTTCCTAAACTCCATTTTCCACGGAATTGTTCCATCATAAGGCTTCTGGTAAAAAATAATATCTGCCTTGCATCTTTTCTTTAAAGAATCTGTTTCGTTTAATATCAAATATTCAGTTCTATTACAATCAAGGAAAGCACATATATTCAAAACATCATCTTCCTGACTGGACTTTGTAACGGCAATGACCGGTTCAAATCTTGGATGCTCACTCATCGCTCTATACAACAACTCGCTTTTCCACGCACCCAAACTATGAATAATAAACAATACCTTGATTCTCTTCTTATGACGAATTCTCCAAACTTTATATGGTAAGGTCGTTCTATATATCCACAGCCTGACAGGGTAATAGACAATATTTTTCAAAAATCCATAGATTTTCATTTCACTCTTTCGATTTACCAATCATTCCCCATAAAGAACGAATCATCTCCTGAAAGGCCTCGTCCTTTCTCAAAGCCAGCCAATATATTGATACTGCTGTTGACCCTCCCAAGATAAGCACTAGAAAGTTCCCCCAATGAATGAAACTCAATAGGAATGCCGGCAAACACGCGAGAAAAGCAACCAGCAGATACTTTCCAAAGTCCTTTAGTTGAGCAAAATAGCCCAATCCAAAAATCTTCCCCGTATAGTATGTGTTTATGTATACTGCTATCTGTGTGTAGATGACAGAAGATAAACAAATTGCCTTGACGCCAAAAGGTATAGCAACGCATAGTATGGCAAAGGCAATGCTCTTCTTGATGATTTCCAACTTCAAGAAAAGGTCCGACCTGCCCTTCACCTGAAGAAGGTTCAGATTAAGCTGACACAAATGGTCAAACATCAAAGCGAAACAGAATAACTGACAATAGAAAGCGGCATCAGCCCACTTGTCTGTCAAAAGCAGGCAGATCAATGGTTTAGCGAGAGCCGACAAAAGTATCATCAGGAAGAAAATACCACAGGAGGTCACTTTGATATACTTCCTATACACTGCAATAAGCCTCTCATCGTCATCCTGTATCTTCGAAAGCAAAGGGAAGGTAACTTTCTGAAGAATGCCTGTTATGTTTGTGCTCGGCAAAGCAGCGAACTGATTGCCTCTCGAATAGTATCCCAAGTCACTTGCAGTATAGAACTTTCCAATCGCCAAAGTAGAAAGATTGGAATACAGGGTATGCAGGAGGCCGGAAGCCAGCAGTTTGCTGCCGTAGGAAAACAGATATTTGAACGAGGTGGTTGAGAATCGGCTGGTAGGATGCCAATGAGCAAATATCCACAACAGCAATGCCCTCAAAACCGCGCTTGCGATAGACTGCCAAACAAGAGCCCACACGCCAAAACCGCAATATGCCAGAACAATACCTATCACCCCAGTAAGCAATGCCGAGACAAAACTGATGCGGGCCTGAAGCTTGAAATTCAGGTCACGATTCAGCTTTGCGTATTGAACCGAAGTCAGGGAATTGATGAAAAGAGTAGCCGAATATACCTTGACAATGCCGTTCAAAATTGGCATTTCAAAGAATTTGGCAATAAGTGGAGAGCATGCAAACATTATCGCATAGCACACAAGACCTACGACAATGTTGAAATAGAAGGCAGTTGAATAATCCTTGTCGGATATCTCAGGCTTACGTATCAGAGCACTTGAGAAACCGCTGTCAATAAATGTCGAAGATATTGCCATAAAAATCCCCAGCACCCCTATTGTACCGAAATCCGACGGAGACAAAAGGCGAGCAAGTAACAAACCGAGCAGGAAGTTTACAATCTGTGTTGAGAACTTCTCTATCGCAGTCCACTTTACCCCAGATACAGTTTCAGACTTTATGCTATCCATTCTTTGTCATCAGTACAAGACATCAATGAACGGGCTTTTCCTGATGCCGAGCGAAATAAGTATCCTGCAACTCTTCCACAGTGACAATCGCTGATATTTGAAATACTCCCCTTTCAAAGGATTGAGACATCTCCAAGACCATGGCTTCTCCTAGGCTGAATAATATATTATTGCCCTGTCCTTTATCCCGGCCATCATATCAGGCCATCTTGCGTCCGACATATACTCCTTCTTCAGGAATCCGTTCAGGAGATTCCACTTGCAGGGTAATTCCTTCCAATTGTCACGAAATATGATGTTCAAGACATCCTGGTCAAGAAAGTCGCACTGATACCTGCTGTCTGCGAGTATCTGCCCCGCCCTCTCGAACACATAGTAAGAACGATAGGCATCCACATCTATCAGCATCATCCCGGCATTGAAGTATTTCCCTGCGCCGTCCGGATTATCTATTCCTATATGCTCCGCAGCATACTGAATCTGCCAAGGCGTGTCGTTCACCGCCGCAACGGGACAGTTCTCCATGTCCAAATCAAGCAACTCCCCAATATCGGAAACAACTATCGTATCGCAATCCAGATACAGAACCCGTTTGACATCAGGATGAAGATAATCAGCCAGTTTCAGCCTGAACCATGTAGCCTTGCTGTAATATGATGTCACATGAAATCGCTCATAATCAGCCGGCTCAGAGTTTATCAGAATCATCCTATTCCCATAACGCCTGCACATTTCTTCAATCTTTCCGATATTGTCAATGGAAATATTGTCCGAAAACACACATATATAGCAAACTTCCTGTCTCTGTTGTTCTCAAAAAGCGAAATCAGGCAAACACCGAGATGACGGGCATAATTGTCATCTGCCGCCATCGCGATATAGTATTCAGGATGATTCTTCATTACTATCTCACCGATACCATATAACTCTATTCCTTGACGCCCAATGCCTCCCTGAGGAAGTCCATCGACTTCTCCCGCCACTGGCTTAGAATCCTGTCAACCCGTGTCCAATCGATAGGGGCATCGAGTTGCTGAGAAGAGTCGGCTATACATCTATCCATCAACCCCAATAGTTGAAGCAACGACTCTATCCTTGAAAGACCTCGGTGACGATTGACGAAAACCCCGAAAGGCTTGTGGAACAGAATGCTGAAAACACAGGCATGAAAAGAATCAGTCAGAACGAAGCGTGCGTCGGCAAAGCCTCTAAGCCAATTCTCAAGAGGAGGCTGAATTCGTTCTTCGAAAGGGATGCCAATCTCCCAAGAAAAATCTGCCTTTGAATTGGTTATAAATGGAATCAAGTCATGTTTATCGGCAAAGTCGGCCACAAAAGCGTCCGTCATATCTGTACGGTCAAGAACGTAAACCATAAGATTACCGGGTGACTTCCGCGCAGTCGAAGCAAATTTCAAATACTCTGAACAATCAAGCAACATTGTCGGATCGAGTACTTGAGAGGCTTCAGCATTGAAAATGTTTCTGCACATTCCAATCCCCGACTCTTCCCTTACAGAAACTGCCGAGAAGAGTTTCAGGTATTCCTGACCGACAGCAATCTGCTCTTCGGTAAATTCATTGACATCCACTCCGAAGGATGCTGCGTACGCAATTCTGCAAATATCCGAATGGCCCAGAAATGCGGTAAAGAATCTCGAGACATCCGGGGTATATATAGGTCGCCAGACCTGGTCGCTTCCTACCACAATCGTATCATATTCCCTTGCTAGACCTTCATTCCATTCCTCGGATTTCAAGAAACGGCAATTGAGGTTGTTCGAGATGAACCTGTCAGTGTTTTTCCTTGCCCACTTGTAAGGATTCTCAAACACCGGCAACTGTCTATTCCCCTGAAAGTATTTCCTGTATAACCTCTTAATCCACACCAGTGGCATAACGAGCGGATTGTGAAGCCGGGGATATTCCACTTTTGGCTGAAGATGCTCCACACTGTGCCCCATCCTCTCCAGAACTGTCTGCAGGGCATAGGCCTGAAGGATACCGCCATAGTTGGTATGCAGTGGTAGCGTAAGTATTGCAATCTTCATAATATCAAGCTATTCGATGTGTTCTATGCCTTCTCAACTTCTTTCTCAGGGCAAGCAGTATCGAATGCCTCTCATTCCTGCTGCATCCTACATATAAAATGACCACGGCAGTCAAGATCACACTGACAGCCACAACGGTCAATGTTCTCAGCCACCCGTAAGGCATTGTAAAGTGAACTGCAAGAGGGATTGCCGCAGCGGAGATTGTGACGATCAGGATTCTTGACAGTACGCTCCTGAAAAACCACAACATTGATAGACCTATCATCTTCCTCAGAAAAATCAACCTGAGCAACAAGCAAGCAAGACCGACCATAATAGCGACAACAAATACAGCAGATGGTGAGCATCCCGACTTCAACGCAATATAAGAGAAAGGAAAGTTCATCATCAGCATTCCTCCTACGGCAAGCTGGTAATTCCTTATCTTTCCAGTGGCATTCTGGGCCGTGATAAGGGTGTTGGATATTGTGTCAACCAGAGATACCGTCAGCATCAAGCGTACGAATGCGACAGAATACTCGGGATATTCTCCAAGCCAAATTGCCAGGACATGGTCAGTCTCCAGAATCAAAGGAATCGCAAAGACAAGTATGAGATAGAACGAGAAACGTGAGCCGCGGTCTATCAAAGAGAACATATATTCCTTATCCCCGGCTGCATAAGATTTTGTTATCTGAGGATTCAATGCCGTCATAAAGTTCCCTGCAAATCCACCAACGGCCGAACTCACCGTACAGGCTATTCCGTATGCGGCATTGACAACTGTTCCGAAAAACAGATTCAGCAGCATATTGATGCCCTGCCCCTTGAGTATTCCTGCTGTACAGCCGATAAAGTTCCAGCCTGCAAATGAAAACATTCCTTTGAAATAATCCTTTCTGAAGTTTGGACCGCAGCGACACTCCTCGAAGTGTTTCCTGCAGAACAACCAGTAAGAAAACTGGATACAAACGCTCATTCCAATCATCAGGGTCGGGAATACAATCAGTTTGTCGAAGTTGAAAGGAGAATATGCGACAAAGAGGACAAAAACCAGTTTCAATACCACTTCCAAAACACCGAGAAAAGCGAAAGTATCCATACGCTCATGGGCAACGACGGCAGAAGTATAAGGCACACCTATGACTCCGACCACAAAGGAAAGTATGGATGCCTGAAAAACGTAGTTTGCAACTGGAAGCCTATGGGCCGGAATAACCAATTTGGTATTGAGGAACCACAGGCCGAATGTCTCGAAGGCAATAAGCACAATTGCCGCAAGGGCAAGATGGATACATAGCGCAGTCGAGAAAATCTCCCGCGTCTTGCCGTCGGGTTTGCCCAGTTCAAAGGTAATAAATCGGCTGGTGGCTGAACTGAGCGCGCTGGAAATGAGTGAAAACATCGAAACGAAGCCGCCTACGACATTGTAGATGCCATAATCTTCTACTCCCAGCATATTCAGTATCACCCGCGAGGTATAGAGCGACACTATCATACTGAAGAGCATCCTGACATATAGCATCATGGTGTTCTTCGCTATCCTTTTAGTATTTTCTCTATTGTCACTCATCCTTTTCTGGCATACGACCTATGCCACAAGAACCTGATTCCCCGCCAAAAGATTCCCCTATCAAAACAAATCTTATAGGCTATATTGAAACAACATCCCCGCTCAATCAGAGCAAGGAACAGACGGGAGAGCCGCGGCCTCGCCGCAGACGTCAATGCGAGGGGATTGAATATCAACACGTCTTCCAAAGGAAACTTTCTAAAACTTCCAAACTCAGGAACAAGTTCTGAAACCTTCGCACTATGAGGAACAACCACACACAGCCCCCTGTCATCATCTATATCAGGACAGATATGCTCAATGCCCCAGAAATCGCCAACAGTCACATCACTTCCTGAATTCCAGTTTTTGTATTGACAGGAATAGCAACAATCCCTCAAAGCAATATCACTCAAAAACACCTGCATATAAGGATGTTCCCCAAAAGGCAAACGGATACCGGCATCACAAACAAAACTTTTCCACCCATTGCTTTTATCTCTGAAAGAAATCCTTGAAGGTCTCTTCCTTAAGGATTTGAGATATGCCTCCCAAACTATCTTCTTCGGAGTCCCGTGACAGATGAAGTCCATTGTCACCAGGTTGGCATATTCCCGTTTGAGGAAGGACCTGAGCCCGGCAATCATACAAGGAGTGCCCGTAAACAGGACGGTTCTCCCTAGCTTGAGAAAGTCCTCACAGTCTCGATAAGCCTTCCCAACCCTTGCCTGGACATACTTTGACCCACGGAAAGCCTCCAGAGCATCCACGGATTCGCAATAATCCACAACGACCTTCCAGTCCTCGTCGAAGCGTGCTCCGAACACAACGCCGCCACGCTCAATGACGCTTTCTGCAAGTCTTGTGAAGAACCCTCCGGAAGAACTCCTTCTGAGAATCTCCGAATCCGGATTCTGGTATGCGTAAGCAAAGTCTGCCATAGTCTCCTCAAATCACCCCTCCAATATCGCGTCGATGATATTCTCTGCAGCTGTAGACCTCGCCGCCACGCCGGCGGGCGAGCAATAAACCGAGCAGGAAGGTTTCTGACTTTACAGTTTGCTTGTAAACCATCCGAATCGAGGCATTACCAATGGGAAATAATATTCGCAGTAGTTTTTTATTGAAGGAGCACGCATACGATTCGGCAGTTTAACATATTGATGCAGTGCCTTAAATCTCTTTATCAGCGAAGGATTTGAAACCATTTCAAATTCCAAACTATATGTTTCCAGGATTTCTGAACTCAGTTTCCTTATTGCACATATCCTTTCAATATTCCCCAAGTTAAGCTTTTCTGCATAATCCAAATCGTTGAGATTCTGCATTGCAGTCTCAGCCATTGAAAAAGAAATTTTTCGACGCAAATCCAGTTGAGACCCCGTAGAAGTCACGCCACTTCCGACTCTGTAATAGAGCAGTTTTTCTTCTATATATAATGGCTCCGAAAATATGGCAGCCCTTCTGCAATAGACGCCATCTTCGAAAGATCTTTTTCGAGATATTTTCGGAAACAGACTTACTACATCTCTGGAATATGCCATCGCCGCTCCTATAGGATTACGCAGTGTCATTTTCCACCATTCGTAGCCACAAGGTTTATCTTCCAAATCTATCGGTTCCACCTTGTGAAATATTACTTTGGCTTCTTTACCCGAAGAAACCCAAGACTCCACTATTTTCGAAACCCTATTTGGATAGGCAATATCATCACCGCCCTGAGTGACAATCAAGTCTCCATTAGATAGATTGAAGCCATATTCATAATTCAATGTTACTCCAAGATTTTCATCATTTCTACTAAGTATAATCTGAAAACGATTTGGATATTGAGAACAAAAATCACGACATAACTTGATTATGGCTTCGCACGAATCATCGGATGAAGCATCATCAGTTATAACTATTTCCGTATTTTCATAATCTTGAGCAAGGAGGCTCCGGAGCGACTTGAGTGCCTGCTCCTTCTGATTATATGATGTCATCACGACAGACACCATAGGCCTATCCTCACTTACGCAAAAATCAACCAGGTGTGAAAACAATACTTTTCCTTCCATAATCCTTAAACCATCTTATCACCCCTCCAATATCGCGTCGATGATATTCTCTGCAGCTGTAGACCTCGCCGCCACGCCGGCAGCTTGCTGACCTGCCCCCGGCGGGAGGAGTTCGGTGCGGTAGAAGGCCTCGCGGGCGGGACGGAGGGGGTCGTTGCCCAGCAGAAGCTCGTCGATGAACCTGACAATGTCCTCGCTGCTGTGGGCCCGGTAATGGAGCCGGCGGGCCTCGAGCGCGAAGGTATTCAGCGTGGACTCCAGATCCTCACCTTCCCTGCACAGGAACAGGACCGGATTGCGGGTATAATGGTACTCAATCGCGAAGGACACGCAGTCATGGACCATGGCGTCGGAATATTTGAACAGGTCGATGTACCGGCCCTCGAACAACTGGGCGTTCGGCATACGGTCCCATTGCTCATAGTATCCGTCCGTCCGTTCGCGGCCCCAGAGTGCATACAGCCTTTCCCTCAGCAACGGATGGGGCTTGAATGCGAACTGCACCGTATCTGCGTATCGCTGAGCAAGTTCCGGCAGGAAGTCGAAATATTCGAGAAAGGTCGACTGATGGGTATAGCAGTCCCCTATGGAATAGTGCGGTGCGATGATCACCCTTTTCCGCGGTCCGGGCTGCGGTTTCCACGGATCCACGAAGCACTCCGACGGCATGTTCAGCTCATCCATCATCGGCAACCCCGTGATTCTGAGGTTACGGGCCAATGGACCCATCTGCCTTCTGTAGCCCACTGCAGCCGCATCGTTCTCGAAATAGACCTGCCACGAATTCTCGAATATGCTGGAGTCGTAGACCCAGGGCTCATCGATGCTGTGGAAGGCGTAGTTGACATAGCACGAGAGTGCATACAGATTCCTGCGGAACTCCATCCTGTGAGGAAGAAGCCTGTCGTAAGGTTTCTGATAGAAAATGATATCGGGGTTGAATGCCCTCCTCAGGCTTCCCGTCCGGCCGAGAGTTCCATATCCATAGCCCCGTTCATCGAGGTACCGCCGGATGGCTGCTGTGTCGTCCTCCTCCCTCGACGCGGTGACACAGATCAGGGGTTCGAAGCTCGGGTGCCTGAGCATCTCCCTGTACAGCAGTTCGCTCTTCCAGGAAGCCAGATCGTGGATGATGAACAGCGCCCGAATCCGTCCGTTGCGGCGGATTGGCCCGTTGCTGCTGATTGACCCGTTGCGGCTCTCGCCCGCAACGCTGGCCGCAATTCCCTTGCGCCTCAGACGGGCGACCTTGCGCGGAATCGACCGCCGGTACAGAAAGAACCTCAGGGGAAAATATACGTACTTCTTGAAAGGGCTGAAAATGCTCATCTCAAATCCTGTCGCGCATAGCTTCGCCAATGGACAGGGCACGAACGAAAAGGCTCCGAACCATGTCCAGAACGAAAGATAGGGTCAGTGTTGCTTGTGTCAATGCCTTAAAGGCGTAAACGTAACGAAGATAAGAAAAATTCCGGAGTTTGACACTTGCAATTGGTGCAAACTGACATTCAAGACTATTTGTTCGTTTGAGAAATTATCGGTATTTTTGCAAAAATTACCGAGTAAAAATCCTCGTATGGCAAAGGAAAATAAGATCATAAACATCATCAAATCGCGGATTCAGGCTGCTCAGAATGGGACTTTGTTCTTCAACAACAGTTTTCCGGAATTCGATGATGAATACGTGGGTCAAATCCTGTCGGATCTGGCCAAGGATGGAATCATACATCATCTTTCCAGGGGCGTATATCTCAAAACGGAGGAAACCCGTTTCGGTCTGGTCTATCCCCCTGTTGAAGATATTGCGAAGGCCATTGCGCGCCGTGATAATGCCCAGGTGATTCCTACTGGAGCCACAGCCCAGAATATCCTTGGGCTATCCACTCAAGTACCTATGAATGCAGTGTTTCTTACTTCCGGATCCGCAAGAATAATCAAGTTGGGGAACCGAACCATCACATTCCGCCGTGCCGTTCCAAAGAATTTTGCAGTCAAGGGACGTTACACAAGCCTGATTGTTCAAGCACTGAAATCAATTGGAGAAGAGGGTTTCTCGGAAGAGGACTTAATCCACATACAAGACATCATCCTACGCCATCCGGAGCCTGACACGATAGAACAGGACCTGGCAGTGATGCCGTCGTGGATTCGTAAGATATTCGTAAGAACGCTTAAAACCAGCAAACAATGACTCTTTGGCAAAACCTCGATATGTCTGAACGCATTGCAGCCGCTCAGACCACAGCAGCAAACAAGAATATTGAAGACCGTGCGGTTGAAAAGGATTGGTGGGTGACAGCCGTCCTCAAAGCTCTTTTCTCCACCTCATGCAGCAACTATCTGCTCTTCAAAGGCGGAACTTCCATCAGCAAGGGATGGCCAATCATTGAGCGATTCAGTGAAGACATTGACCTGTCTCTTGGTCGGCAATTCTTCCTCGATGTGATGAAACTGCCTTACGCAGCCGCCGGTAATAATACGCAGCTCAAGAATCTTCGCAAAGCTTCTCGCAAGTATATTCATGGCACCCTTTCCAAAGAACTCTGCGAACGTCTTTCCGCTATGGGCATTGTCGGGTTTACTGTCGAGAATCAGACTACTCAGCCCACGGCAGAAGGTCCTAAACCGATCGATGCCGATAGTGATCCCACTGTCATTCTTGTCAACTATGACAGCGTCTTTCCCGCATATGACGGCGATATCCTGCCACGAGTAAAGATTGAAATCAGTTGCCTGTCGATGTCAGAGCCATTTGAGGCAAAACCAGTAACAACCCTTATACACAACCAGTTCCCGGAACTTGATGGGGCCTTGTCTGTGGACATTCGCACAGTCACGCCTTCCAGGACCTTCCTTGAAAAGGCTTTCCTATTGAACGAGGAATTCCAGAAAGAAAAGCCTCGCTCCAGACGTATGAGCCGCCATCTTTATGATCTCGAGAAACTGATGGACACGGACTACGGCAAAGCCGCACTGGAAGACACTGCCCTATATCGGGCCATTGTGGAGCATCGCCGAAAGTTCTATCACCTTGGCTATGTCAACTACGATTTGAACTACCCTGCTTCCATCAAGTTTGTGCCTGAAGGCGAAACGCTGGATGCGTATAGGCGTGATTACAATGACAATATGGTCAATGGTTACATCTATGGCGAGGCTATGGCTTTCGATGCCTTAATGGAGAGAATCAAACTCCTGCAGCAAAGGTTCAGGAATATCGAATTTTAAGTTTGGCTATGATTCGAGAGATTATTAACGAAGTCAAAGAAGCTATTCAAGAAGCCTTTACATGCGCGCTTCATACAAATAGCGGAAGTTTTGTGCTATTTCTTGCTCGCGGTGATTACGACCATCGTCTTGAAGGAGAACAATTCGCCCATATGGCTCCAAAGCCTTCCCCTTATTGTCTTGATTATATGCTGGACTCATATCGGGACGAAACTCGAGACAACTTCTATATTAGATATCTCAATCGAAGGTATAAGAACGATGATTTCAAGTATCAGGGCTATGATGGTATAGATGACCTCTGCGTAGAGATGATGATCTATTCTCACGTTTGGGAATCTGAAGCATTTCTCAAGCACTTATATCGATTGTCGAATATTGTAAGCGGAAAGAAATTCTACGACTGGGATGTGAGCGGTATAAAATTTCATGGATACAATCTTATCGAGGAGACCAAGGGAAGGTTTAAAGTTTCTTGCCCCAAGTTATACAAGATTATTCATGCTTCGTACACCGGCTGTATTCGTGACAGCTTTGCTCATTCTTTATTCAATGTCGATGAAGACGCCAGAATAATAAAACTGTATAGCGACAGAGCCAAGAAGGACCTTAATCTTTCGCGATTGAGTTTTGATGAATTCCAAGCAAAGTTCCTTTACACCGTCGAATTGTGCTATGAGCTATCTCGCATGTTGCACGAGACAAGGAAGGCCTTGATCAAAGATTGGGAACTTCTATCGAAGCCCATTCCCCTCCCTGATGGAAAGATATTGAGCATAACAGAAGCCAAACTCCTTCATGGTGAGCCTCGCTTCCGGGCAACGATATATAGTTACAGAGGCTTTGAGACCGCGCCGATTTGAAATTGGGGATCTGATGGAGGCGTGAACGGGGCTCCAGCAAATCACCGCGCAACCATAAAAATTGTAAATCACTGATTACCAGGGGTATGCAAAATCGCAACTTGCTCGGTGAGACCAAATTGGTGCCACCGCGCAAGGGTAAAAATGCTAATTGTTTGAGTATCAAGTGTATATGATTTCGTGTTGCGCGCGGTGATTTGCTTGAGAGGATGGGGCAGCAACAATTCCTTAATTACGCAGGGGGTACCCCGCAACTTTATATCAATCGGCCGAATCCTTTACCGGACACACATGATCTGCATAAGCAGAAAGTTAAACCGCATAAGTTATTGTTACTCAATTTATTATATGTACACCAGATGCACAGCCTTCTGCAATTAAGCAGAGGGCTTTTTATTGATAATCTGCAAATTCTTTGAAGTTTATTAAATTTGTCCGGCTTGAGCGTGACTTCAAATGATTGAAAAAAATATGATCAGACTGACGCACATTATCATTGCAGCCCTGCTTCTGACTATGCCGCAGGGCGTCGCAGGAGGCAATTCCCACCGAAACGGAAACAGAGGCGTAAACATAAAAGGAAACAGCGATGGCCGGATGATAGTCATCAGTTCGGAACATCTCCGCTGTGACGACACCCTGCTCGTCTTCTCCCCTTCAGGAAAGGAAAAGGCCCGTGACCTGCCCGTGCTTTTCCTGCTCCACGGATGGAGCGGAAACTACACGGACTGGAGCCGCAACAAGGACCTCCAGAAACTTGCCGACCTCAACGGATTCAGAATCATCTGCCCAGACGGGTTCTATGACAGCTGGTATGTGGACAATGCGGATCCCGGGAAGATGCAGTGGAGAAAGTTCTTCTGGGAGGAACTGTGGCCGGAGGCCGACAGGATGTTCGGTCTGAATGCGGACAGGACCTTCATTGACGGGTTGTCGATGGGCGGACACGGTGCGATGAACATATTCCTGGACAGGCCCGACCTTTTCCGCGGTGCAGGGTCCATGAGCGGAGTCCTTGACCTCAGGTCTTCCGGCGGCTCCCGGGAAAGGATTGCGGAAATCCTGGGCGGCAGGGACATAACTGACGAAGTATGCACCCGTCAGTCTGCAATCAACCGCCTCGACCGCATCGCCCTCTTCTGCCCTTCTTCCGCCGCCGCGAAAGCCGCCGCTGAAAACGCCGCCGACAACTCCGCCGACAACTCCGCCGCGGGACCGGACTCGGCGACGACCGGGAAGGACGCGGGAAAGAAACTGCTGGTCGTGACCTGCGGGCAGCAGGACACCCGTTTCTTCGAGGCTGCGAAGGATTTCGTGGAGAAATGCACGGAACTGAACATTCGACACATATCAATGTTCAGCCCGGCCAGGCACCGCTGGCCTTACTGGTGCTGGGTGATTGACCAGCACCTCAACTGGTTCCGTCAGGAAATCTGCGGCGAGGGCATAGGAGAAGGAGAACGCTGAGCCAAGCCTCATCAGTCCTCCTCTTCCTCATCATCAGGAGGTATGATATTGGCGATCTCGGCATCGTAGATGAGCCCGAGGTCAGCGAGGACTATCGCGGTCATCGCCTCGACTATGACAGGAGTCCTCAACGCAAAGCACACGTCGTGGCGTCCCTTTATGGAGAAAGAATCGAGTTCTCCGGTCTTTAAATTCAATGTCGTCTGAGGCCGGCTTATGCTTGCAGTAGGCTTGAATGCCACCCTGAAGACAATCGGGGCCGAATTTGTTAGTCCACCGTTGATTCCGCCGGCGCCGTTCTTGAGCGGAACGCCGTCCGTGCCTATTGGATCGTTATGTTCCGAGCCTCTCATCCGGGCCGCCTCGAATCCGTCTCCAAACTCTATTCCCCTTACTCCAGGGATGGCGAATATGGCGTGGGAGAGACAGGACTCCACGGAATCCCAGAACGGCTCACCGATTCCGGGGATCATCGAGTCCACGGTACATTCCACTATGCCTCCGAGAGAATCCCCCTCAGAGCCGGCCTTGCGCAGGGCATTGATAACTTCGGGGTCGTTCTTGGCGTGGGCCGGGATGCGCGGCTTGACTCCGCCCACCTCAATCAGTTCGGCGCTCACAGTGGCTTTGCCCAGAATCCTCTTCGCAATGTTTCCAGCAGCCACTATCGGAAGCGTCAGCCTTCCGGAGAAATGTCCTCCGCCGCTGATGTCAGTATAGCCGTCGGTCTTGACGATGGACACGAAATCGGCGTGCCCCGGCCGCGGATGGTCAAGCAGTTCATCGTAGTCCTTGGAATGGACGTTCTTGTTGAGGAACAGTATGGTCAGCGGAGCTCCGGTTGCACGGCCGCAGAATTCTCCGGAAACGATGATGGGTTCATCCTCCTCGCGCCGTGGGGTCGTGCCAAGTCCCCCGCTCTTGCGGCGGGAAATGTCCTTTTTCATATCCTCGATGTCGATGAGCGTTCCCGGCGGCACACCGTCGATGGTGCATCCTACCATGGGGCCGTGGGATTCGCCGAATATCGAAACCCGGAATATTCTACCGAAACTGTTCATTGTTATAACTGATTGAAGATTTCATTGAAGCGTGGGAAGGACTTGGCAACGCAGGATTCGTCGTCGATGAGTATAGGAGAATCCGCGCCGAGGGAGGCGACCTTGAGCGCCATCACCATCCTGTGGTCGTGGCTCGAGGTATAGCTGCCGCCCTTGAGAAGATTGCCCGTCAGAAGGCGCTGGGCGAGGGAGTGTCCTATGATTATGAGTTCGTCCCCCTCGATTCCGCAGTCCACGCCCATCTTGTCGAGCATATCGAGTATGGCCTGACCGCGGTCGCTCTCCTTGTGGGCGAGACGGCTGACTCCCTTGATGTGGTTCTCTCCCTGGCAGAAGGCCGCGAGCACCGCAACGATTGGGAAGAGGTCGGGGCAGTTGGTGCAGTCCGTCCTGAACGCCGAAAGCGGAGCCCTGCAGACGTGGATGGTGCCGGTGTCTCCGTCAAGCTGTGAAAGGCTGGCGCCCGCGTCCATGAGTATGTCCATAATCGAAAGATCAGCCTGCAGGGAACGGGTGTCGAGACCGTCTATCTCCACGCTGCCGAACAATGCGCCCGCAACGAGGAAGTTCGCCGCGGCGCTCCAGTCCCCTTCGAGGGCTATGTCCGCAGCCTTGTACCTCTGACCTCCGCGTATCTTGAACTGAATCTCGTTGCAGAGCGACCAGTCGCCGCCCGACTCCATGAACTCGCGGCCGCCGAGCATATCGTTCGAGGTCTTGATGCCGAACTTCTTGAGCACCTCGAGGGTTATGAACATATATGGTATGCTCTTGGGGTCGTGGACGGCGAGGGTGGTGTTCTTCTGCGCAAACGGCAGGGCCATCACCAGTCCGGACACAAGCTGGGAACCGTATTTCCCGAGTACATCGACCTTCCCCGTCGAGAGGGGGCCCTCCACTGTGAGAGGAACGTAGCAGCCGCTCGAAGCCGCATCCGCGTCGCGGTCAGGAAGCGGGTCGGAAACCACCTTTGCTCCAAATGAAGACATTATGGCAGGCACCCCGTCGAGCGAGCGTCTAAGAAGGGTTTTCTCGCCGGTGATATGGACCGGACCATTGCCCAGCTGGGCAGCAAGCGGAATCATCAGCCTCGTAAGAAGTCCCGACTCTCCAACGTGGACCTCGCTGACAGGAAGACCCCGGCCATCGACTCCTGCGGATATGCCCTTGACGGTCAGGACTCCGTCCTCGCCGACGTTGACCTCCGCACCCATGGACCTGGCCACCGCAATCGCCGATTCGCTGTCCTCGCAAGGGGAATAAGCGCTGAGGCGCGACTCTCCGTCCGCAAGGGCCGCAGCGATGACCGCACGCTGGGCGAAACTCTTCGAGGCCGGCATGCGCAGACCGTCGGCGCAGATGAACTCGCGGCCTCCATAGAGCTGAGCTTCCATATCGGATGCCACCCACTGTCCCGGAGCCGCC
Organism: Bacteroidales bacterium; assembly: GCA_016293535.1. Lineage (GTDB taxonomy): Bacteria > Bacteroidota > Bacteroidia > Bacteroidales > UBA932 > Cryptobacteroides. The sequence continues at coordinate 44,110 of JAEDEB010000012.1, forward strand.
GATTCCTCCTCGGAATATGCCGCATAGGTGTACGGCGCTCCGCAGGCGAGACATTCCATACGGGAGGACTTTCCCGCTTCACCCATACAGAAGGCAAGCAGGCCATAAGCTTCATAGCTGTCGTAAAGGGAAAGCACGCGGGAAGCATCTTCCGCACTGCGGGCCGTCGTGACAAGCTTCACCATATCGGCTCCGTGATAGCGGCACTTGTCCACTATGGCCTTGAGAGCCTCCGTGGAGTCGGTCCCTTCGAAATCGTGGTATGAACGGATAAAGACGGCGCCGTTGTCATGGGCAGCCTCCCGGACTCTCTTGGACATCTGCTTCGGGGCGCCCAGTTCCACATCCACGAAACTCGCTCCCGCCTCCACTGCGGCTATGAGCCTCTTCTCCGCCAGATCGGCGCTTATCTCCCCTCCTATGCGACAGGTAGCCACAAGGGGTATGTCCGTCTCGGTGAAAAGATCCTCTATCTCACGGAGTGAGAGCTTGCAGCTGTCGAGCCGTATCTCCGCCATCTCGCACTCGGCGAGGGCTTCGAAAAGTTCATCTATATTGCGGTTCTGCAGTACTGTACAAATCATATTTCTTTTATCTCGGGTTTCACCAGCCGCTCGGCTTGCGAAACAAAATTTCAATCTCAGGCTAGGTCGGCTATTTTCAGGTTCTGTAATCTCAGGCCAGGTCGGCTATTTTCAGGTTCTGCACAGGGGTGTCGCCGATTGCCCGGACAAGGACAAAATGGACGCTGTCCCCCTGGGCCTTCTTGTCGTGTCCCATAGCCTCCTTGAGGCTCTCGAGCGGATACGGACACTCCGTCGGGAGTCCTGCCCGGCGCAGGTCGGCCTCTATCTTGTCGGCGAGTCCGCCGGGGGCTATGCCCAGTTTCTCCGAAAGTCTCGCAGCCATCACCATTCCCATTGCAACCGCCTCTCCGTGGTGTATGTTTCCGGCCTCGCTCTGGGACAGATGTTCTATTGCGTGGGCGAAGGTATGTCCGAGGTTGAGCTTGCGCCTTTCCCCGCCTTCGCGGAAGTCGCGTTCCACAATGCCGGTCTTGACCGCCACGGCCGCCTTTACGATTTCCATCAGTTCGGGGTCATCGGTGCCCGTCTTCCCTGCGGAGAAGCTGCCGAAATAGTCAACTGCCCTCTCATACCAGCCTCCGTCGCTGATGATGAACGACTTGAGCACCTCGGCGGCACCGCAGACCAACTCCCGTTCAGGGAGGCCCGAAAGGGACTTAGGGGAAATGAACGTGAACACGGGAAGCGTGAATGTGCCCACCATATTCTTGTAGGAGTGGAGATTGACCCCCGTCTTTCCGCCCACGGCCGCATCGACCTGCGCGAGGAGGGTCGTAGGTATGTATGCACAAGGAATTCCGCGTTCATAGACGGATGCGGCGAATCCGACAATGTCGGTCGCTATTCCACCTCCCACCGCGAGCACGATGGACCCGGCACGGTCAGCACTGTTCTCGAGCAGCCATGAGCATATACGTCCGGCCGTATCGAGGGTCTTGTTCTCTTCGCCAAGACGCAGAGCAAGGCAGCCCCGGAGTTTCGCTTCGGCCCCGGAATCCTGACGGATGGCGGGAAGGATGCCTGACTCCATAATGTGACTGACGTTGGAGTCATAGACCACGAAAACGGACTGATACGGCTCGAGGAGGGCCGGAAGGGTTGAGAATGTATTGCAGAAGACTGTGCCTTTCATATTCCAAAAGTTCGTCACCTGGACATTTTGGGTGACGGATTTCCCAGCAAAAGTTCGTTATACGGTCCTCTGACAAGCAGATGGGGACGGACCGGAATTACAAAAATAGAAAAAATACAGTCATTTTGAAATTCAGAAAAATGAGCATACCTTTGCAAACCTACCGGCCCAGATGGCGGAATCGGTAGACGCGTTGGTCTCAAACACCAATGCCGCAAGGCGTGCCGGTTCGATCCCGGCTCTGGGTACAATTATCCCCCATAGAGATAGGTCTATGGGGGATTTGCTTTTTCTTAGGGATTGTCGTTTAATGTTTTTGCATTAATCTTTTAAACACCCTATCGGAACAACATAAACTCCATCCGCTCTACGATAAGCATATTGTCCACCTGTCAGAATCATCAAGAATGACGGTGCCTTCATTCTCTGGCTGTCGATATCCTCTGAAAGTTCAATCAGATGCTTTGCGGCATCTTCTTCCTCATTCTTGCCAAGCTTCACTTCAACGGCACCCCAGCGACCATCACGCAAGGCAACGACCAAGTCGCATTCAAGCTCATTCTTATCCCTGTAATGATACACCTCACCGTCCAATGCCTGAGCATAGACTCTTAGGTCGCGAGCACACAGATCCTCAAATAAGAAGCCGAAAGTCGGAAAATCTTTCAGCAATCCTTGTGGGTTTGTTCCCATCAATGCAGCAGCAATGCTTGGATCGACAAAATGCCGCTTTGGAGCTGTTCTGATTTTTGTCTTTGATCTTAATGCTGGAGACCAAGCCGGCACATCATCCACGATAAATATTCTACGCAATGCTGACAAGTAAACAGCAAAGGTATTTGGCGAGATTGTCTGGTCTGTTGCCCTGACATCTGCCATAATAGTCTCATTAGCAGCCATGGTAGATATATTTCTGGCATACGATTCGAGAAGTTTCCTTACTCTTGTTGTGTTCTTATCCACACCATCTACTCGATGAACATCATAGTTTATAACTTCCTCGATATAGTTACGGGCCACTCTCAAAGCCGCCCTCTCCTTAAGTTTTGTACTTGCAGGCCAACCACCTCGACACGTAGCATAAGCCAAGCCTTCAATTGTCAGGTCAGAAATAGCTGCAACATCAGCATCTCCCTCAAATAAGGAAGCAAGACTAACTTTACCATTAGACTCCTTCGATTCCCACAATGACATTGTTCGCATGCGCATTGGAGCAATCCTTCCGACCCCGCTATGCATTCTCTTCTCTTCCTCTTTAAGATTCTCATCGTCGTTCACATCTTTCGGAACAGCAGAACCAGTAAGAATAAACTGTCCGACATCACCCCGCATATCAACGGCATATCTAACGGCATCCCAAAGAACAGGAGCTTCGGCCCACTCGTCGATCAATCGTGGAGTCTCACCCTCCAATAGTAGCGATGGTTTAGTTGCAGCGATCTGTTTATAGTTAGCAGAATTATCTCGATCCTGCATAAACAAAGCACTTGCAGCAGCATGACGAGCTGTATATGTCTTACCACACCACTTGGCACCCTCTATCACAACAGCACCGGACGCTTCCAACTGTTCCTGTAACTCTACATCACATACTCTTGGTTTATAATCTTTAACTTCCATAGACAATTTGTTTATTAATAGCCATAGACAATTTGTTTA
>JAEDEB010000116.1 GCA_016293535.1 Bacteroidales bacterium
AGGGGGTTTTCGCCGGCGGTGACGCAGTCACCGGCGCCGCGACGGTGATTCTCGCGATGGGGGCAGGACGTAAAGCGGCAGCAGGCATTCACGAATACCTCAGCGGCAAATAGGCGGACGCAGTAATAAGGGGGATTTGCAGTTATATAACTGGATACATTGATCTCAAACAGTTATTGTGTTATGAACGTGGCATTCAGACGTTTTGCCGGCTGGCTCCTGGCCTTTCTGCTCGGTTCCATCGCAGGGTCGTGCTCTTCAGCATCAAAAACGGCCGTTTCGACCGCTGGGGACAGCAAGGAAGAGACTTCCGCTCCTGCTTCTTCCGGACGACAGGATGGCAAGAGTGGCGGCGCTGATGAAAAGCAGATTCCGGCGGTCAAGAACCCGGAAAGTGTCACCGATCCGGGACGAATCAAACTGATGTATGGCGTTCCTGTGACCGGTTTCAGGAAGATTGAAGAACGGTAAACCTTTTGTGATGGAAAATTCGGGTGTAGACAGATTGTCTTTGAGACAGAGATTGGCCCTTGAGCTGAACCGCCAACTTGTGGCTGATGCTGCCCGGGGACATGAACTCCGCCAATTGTTCTGGGAGTCCACCTTGCGCTGTAACAACGCCTGCCGGCATTGCGGCAGCGACTGCAAGGTGTCTGCGACCACGCCGGACATGCCGTTCGAGGATTTCGAAAAGGTGCTCCTGAGAATCAAGGAATGCTATGATTCCCATAAGATCATGGTCATTGTTTCCGGCGGTGAACCCCTTGTCCGCCCGGATGTATATAAGAACGGTCGCCGTATCTATGATCTCGAATTCCCGTGGGGAATGGTCTCGAACGGCCGCCTTATGACTCCTGCCAATATCGAGAAACTTCTCCGTTCCGGCATACATTCCGTGACCATCAGTCTCGACGGCTTCGAGGAGGACCACAACTGGATGCGCGGTTGTCCCGACGGATTTCAGTATGCATCCAAGGCAGTGGAAATCTGGGCCCGGGAGCCTTCTGTCGCTTTCGATGTGGTGACCTGTGTGAACAACAGGAATTATCCGAAACTCGAGGAGTTCAAGGAATACCTCATATCCCTCGGGTTGAAACATTGGAGGATTTTTACCATATTTCCCGTAGGTAGGGCTGCCAAAGACCCTGAACTCCAACTCTCAGGCGAAAGGCTCAGGGGAGTGCTGGATTTCATCGAACGTACCCGCAAGGAAGGACGCATCGATGTCAGCTATGCCTGCGAGGGCTTCCTTGGAAGTTATGAAGGCAAGGTGAGGGACCAGCTGTACCGCTGCAGCGCTGGTCTTAGTGTAGCCTCAGTGCTGATTGACGGCTCGATTTCCGCCTGTGGGAGCATAAGGAGCGACTACCATCAGGGGAATATCTACAAGGATGATTTCATTGATGTCTGGGAGAACCGTTTCCAACAATACAGGGACAGGACGTGGATGCACAGGGACCAGTGCGGGAAATGTAAATGGTTCCGTTATTGTATGGGCGGGGGAATGCACCTTCGTGGTGATGACGGCAAGCTGATACTCTGCCATATGGATCGCCTTGCCAACCCATGAGTTAACACTTTTTTTCTGCTTTGTTCTATGCCGTCTTAAAGGTGCTGCAAAGCTACCGGAAAATATGCTATTGTATGCGTAAGTAATTGAAAATTATATAATTGCTAATTTAATTAGGTAACTAATCATTGCAAATAATTGTTATGAGTAGCAGTTTTGCCAATAAGCTTATTCGCCGCGCGATTGGACTGCTGGGCTTTGCGGCTGTTTCCTGTGACGGAGAACCTTTGGGATCAGGAGGTCACGGGGATGACGTGGCTGTCATGTATGGAGTTCCTACAGTCGAGTTCAGAGTGAGCGGCAAGGTTACAGACGGCAATTCCGATGTTCTCGAAGGTATATCTGTTACCAGATTCGGAGAGGAAATGGCGAGAAGCTCAGAGGAGGGCAGTTTTGAATTCACTACTTTGAAAACAGGGTTCGGACGTGACAAGACAGACACAATTGTGCTGAATTTCCACGATGGCATATCCGACCGCGAGGGAGGCGCATACAAGCCCGTAACCCAAAATGTGATAGCGAATAAGACTGAAGAAGGATCCGGTTTCTGGGACAATGGTACCTATGTTGCAAATGATGTGAAGGTCGAAATGACCAGGTAGTCTGGACTGAGCCTCTGTTTTTCGTGACTTTTTTTTGGAGTTTCACAAAAAGTCTGTATATTTGCAGTCCAATACCGCGGGGTAGAGCAGTTGGTAGCTCGTCGGGCTCATAAC
>JAEDEB010000117.1 GCA_016293535.1 Bacteroidales bacterium
CATAATAGAAAGAGCCTTAAAGTAAAGATATCCAGCAACGCTGCGAAGGTAATTGTACTCAACGAAGATTAGATGAAAGCATACACCTATATAGAGAAAGGACGTTTTGAGCTAAAGGATAAGCCTGAGCCGAAAATTCTGGATTCGAAGGATGCCATAGTGAAGGTCACTCTGGCGAGCATCTGCACCAGCGACCTGCACATCAAGCACGGCAGCGTTCCCCGTGCCGTTCCCGGAATCACCGTCGGCCACGAGATGGTAGGAATAGTCACCGAGGTAGGGGAGCAGGTCCATTCGGTAAAGCCGGGGGACAGGGTGACGGTCAATGTAGAGACCTACTGCGGCGAATGCTGGTTCTGCAAGCACGGCTATGTCAACAACTGCCAGTCCCCGGACGGCGGCTGGGCGCTCGGCTGCCGAATCGACGGAGGACAGGCTGAATATGTCCGCGTCCCGTATGCCGACCAGGGGCTCAACAGTCCCTATTTTAATGCTATATTTGAAGGAAGTATTCAATAAATAACTTTTATCATGTTTAAGAAAACATTCATAATATTCGCGGCATTGGCTGCTACCACAGTCCTGAACGCGCAGCAGGCCCTCTGGGACGGTGCACAGGTCGAATCACCTGTACTCAATGAAGACGGTACAGTTACTTTCCGCTACTTCGCACCTAAAGCGGTAAAAGTAACGGTATCAGGAGATTTTCTCCCTACACAGAAAATCCAGACTCCGTTCGGCGAGTTCGATGGCCCGGGTGTGGCTGAACTCAAGGAAGGGGAGAAGGGGGTATGGGAATATACCACCGATTTCAGACCAGCCCCTGAAATGTACACTTACACCTTCAACGTGGATGGCCTCAGCGTGATTGACAATAACAATATGTGGGTTAACCGCGACGTCTCATCGCTCACAAGCGCCTTCATCGTTCCTGGTGGAAGGGCGGATCTCTATACGATTCAGGACGTGCCTCACGGTACGGTCTCGAAAGTGTGGTATGACAGCGCAGTGGCAGGTTTCGACCGCAGGTTGAGCGTCTACACACCGGCAGGATACGATCCTTGCGGAAAGACTCGATATCCGGTCCTCTATGTCCTCCATGGCATAGGCGGAGATGAGGATGCATGGCTTGAGCAGGGAAGAGCTGCGCAGATACTCGACAATCTCATCGCCCAGGGCAAGGCGAAACCTATGATTGCGGTCTTCACCAATGGCAACATCTCACAGGAAGCGGCTCCGGGCCAGAACTCGACTGGCTACACCCGTCCGACAATGCAGCTGCCCAAGACAATGGAAGGCTCTTTCGAGACCTCATTCCCGGAAATCGTGAAATTCATAGACAGCCACTACAAGACCATTGCAAAGAAGCAGGGCCGTGCCATCTGCGGACTCTCGATGGGTGGTTTCCACACTCTCTACATCAGCATCAACAACCCTGACATGTTCAATTATTCAGGTATGTTCTCCGCTGCGATAGGCGTGAGCGAGCAGCAGATGACTCCGCTCTATGACAATTTCGACGGGAAGCTTGCCACATATTTCAGCAAGAAACCTGCATTGCTCTGGATCGGCTGCGGCAAGACAGACTTCCTCTACAAGGCCAATACTGACTTCATGGAGAAGATGGACGCGAACGGTCAGCCGTACGAATATATGGAGACGGATGGCGGCCACATCTGGCGCAACTGGAGAATATATCTTTCTGAATTCGTTCCTTTATTGTTCAAGTAGTGCTCAAGACAAATCCTCTGGAATTCAACAAATAAAAGCTGACTGCATTCCGGATGTGCCTGTTTCTTCATCAACTGTAACAGGCGCATCTCCGTAAGGACAGCTCCCTCCTTCGTCAGGCATGTTATCTCATTCCCTCTGACGAAGGAGGGTTTTATATGCATAAAAGGGAGTGTGGTGCCTGGAGGCATGAATATTACGGCGAATATTTCTTTTTTCAAGAATCATTGAATATATTTGCAGACCGAAATCAGATAATCTAACGATATGATAAGCGGAACTGCATTTTCAATTCTTCTTTTCGCTATTGCCATTACAATCGGTCTTCTTCTCGCAAAACTCAATATAAAAGGTATTACAATCGGCTCGACCTGGATTCTCTTCATCGGAATCCTGATGGGTCATTTCGGCCTGATTCCTGATCCTAAAGTGTTGAGTTTCATGAAGGACTTCGGCCTGATTCTCTTCGTCTATTCAATCGGCCTTCAGGTCGGTCCCGGTTTCTTCTCCTCCTTCAAGAACGGAGGCGTCAAACTGAACATG
>JAEDEB010000066.1 GCA_016293535.1 Bacteroidales bacterium
CCATCCCGATCAGCAGCAACTTCATCGCCAGCCTCCCCATCGCGCTCAGCCGTAACAGCCTTATCTTCAGCACGATCACTGTCAGAAGCACGCGTCTCTCCAGTAAGCCCGCCTCGCAGGAAGAAACGCCAAAGTACCCATGCAAACAGACAACTCCCGACAACACCTGAGAGACTCAGCACAGCCGCATCAAGTCCTATTGACGGAAGAGCCGAAATGACCTGACTGTCACCGCCTGCCTCCCATCCCAGAAATAAAAGAAGAAGCCAGGTCATCACAATAACCGGCTTCTGGATATTCCTTATTTTGAGAAGCCAGCCCAGAACCATTCCGGCGGCCATGCAAAATACGACCTTCAGCATATAGTCAGATACTCAGCATATAATCAAATCCAAGCCCGTCACAGATCAATCGCTCTCGGCAATACGGTCGGTATAGAGTGTCCCATCGAGATGGTCGGTTTCGTGCTGGAAAATGACTGCGGTAAAGCCCGAGACTATTTCAGTCGTATCACGAGCGGGCATGTCCCCTTCTGCTGCGAGGGAATATCTTATCTCAATTTCGGGATACCTCAAGACCTTTCCCCGGCGTCCCGGAACGCTCAGACAACCCTCCATCCCGGCGACGGGCTCCCCTTTCAGGGCTGTTATCCTTATGTTCGGATAGACAACGAAAGGCTCATCTTCCCTGTCGAAGCGCTGGACTGCAACTATGCGCCTCGCAATCCCGACCTGAGGTCCCGCAATCCCTACCCCATCCTGCGAGGGGTCCGTCACGGTGGCGACCATCTTTTCGGCAAGGCGTCTGTACATATCCCCGGAAAGGGCTTCTGTCGGTATATCGGCGCATTCTCCTCTGAGGAAAAGCGAATCCTCGGGGTCATCTACAGTCAGTACCCTCATCACCATCTCCCCGGAGCCGATCAACGTCCTTTCCCCGCGGGTCCATTCCCCTGTGGCGCATCCCGCCGCCACAAGCGCCAGCAGCGAAGCCGCCGCAAAACGAGCTGCTATCTTTCCTCTCATATTCGAAGTTAAAAATTCACCGGATCAGAAAAGACCGTAGAAATGTGCATCGATACGGTCGGTAATCTTCGCGAAATCCTCCGGACGGTTCAGAAAATCGAGGTCGTCGCAATCGACCACCAGCAATGGGTGCTCGTAGGAGGCAATCCATTCCTCATAGAGCCTGTTGAGATTCTGGAGATATTCCAGTTTGATAGTCTGCTCACTCTCGCGTCCCCGCTTCTGTATCTGACTCACAAGATGGGGCACGGAGCACTTCAGATATATGAGCAGATCCGGGAACCTGGTCACCGAAGTCATTGTCTCATATATGCCCATATAGTTGTCAAAATCCCTCTGGCTGAGATTTCCCAGTTCGAAATTGTTGCGCACGAATATGTTCACCCCCTCGTATATGGTCCTGTCCTGGATTATCATCTCGTCGCTGGAGGCTATATCCCTGAGGTCCTTGAGTCTCTGGACGAGAAAGAATATCTCGAGGTTGAACGACCATCTGGGCAGATCATCGTAGTAATCCTTGAGATACGGGTTCTCCGTTACGGGTTCATAATGGGGCTTCCATCCGTAGTGCTCGGAAAGGAGCCTGGTCAGCGTTGTCTTTCCCGCACCTATATTTCCGGCGATTCCTATGTGCATGTCTGATTCTTCAAGCGAATGCAAAAATAGCAAGAATTGAATTATATTTCTAAGATTGCTAATTTTGCAATCCGAAAAAACCATATTCAATTGTTTTTCGCATGAGCAGAAAGAAAAAGGAAGCTATAATACTCGAAAACATACGCATCGAAGCCGTAGCTGCCGAAGGCAAGGCGCTGGCGCACGTTGACGGTGCGGTAGTGTTCGTACAGTTCGCTGTTCCCGGCGACGTAGTGGACATCAGGGTCACGAAAAAGAAGAAGAACTATATGGAGGGTTACATCCTCCGCCTTGTCAGCCCTTCGAAGGACAGGCTCGAACCTTTCTGCAGCCATTTCGGGACCTGCGGAGGATGCAAGTGGCAGCCTCTCCCATACTCGATGCAGCTTGAGGCCAAGCAGCAGCAGGTTTACGACCAGCTTGTCAGGATTGGTCACCTACAGCTGCCTGAAATTTCTCCCATAGTTCCTTCCGACAGGACGGAATATTACCGCAACAAACTGGAATTCACCTTCTCCAACCGCAAATGGCTGGATGAGGGAGTGGATCCTGACTCCCTTTCCGAAAAGGAAAGACAGGGACTGGGATTCCATGTCGGCCGTTTCTTCGACAAGGTGCTGGACATCAGTCAATGCCACCTCCAGAAGGAACCGTCCAACGCGATACGCCTGTTCATACGGCAATATGCAATGGACCATGACCTCCCGTTCTACGACATACGGAACCACGAAGGTTTTCTGAGGAACATGGTCATTCGCACGACCGAAGCCGGCGAAGTCATGCTCACGGTGATATTCAGCCACGAGGATGCACCCGCCAGGGAGGCGCTTCTGGACGCTGTGCAGGAAAAATTCCCGCAGATCACGTCCCTCTACTACGTTGTCAACTCCAAGATGAACGATTCCATCGGCGACCTCGAATGCGTATTGTACCGTGGGGACGAGGCCATATATGAATATATGGAAGGTCTGAAATTCAAAATCGGTCCGAAATCCTTCTACCAGACAAATACGGCCCAGGCGTACAAGCTCTACAGCGTCGCCCGGGACTTCGCTGCTCTCAGCGGCGATGAGGTCGTGTACGATCTCTATACCGGGACAGGAACCATCGCCCAGTTCGTCAGCAGAAAAGCATCGAAGGTCATAGGTATCGAGTATGTACCTGAAGCCATTGAAGACGCCCGTATCAATGCCGAAGCCAACGGAATCGGGAACTGCGAGTTCTTTGCCGGGGATATGAAGGACATACTCACGGACTCTTTCGTCGCGGAACACGGAAAACCGGACGTCGTCATACTCGATCCTCCACGCGCAGGCATTCACCCGGATGTTGCAAAGGTCATTCTGAATGCATCTCCGGAGAGGATTGTCTATGTCAGCTGCAATCCCGCATCGCAGGCCCGCGATCTCGAACTTCTCTGCCGGGAATACGAAATAACCGCTGTGCAGCCTGTGGATATGTTCCCGCATACCCACCATGTAGAGAATGTGGTGGCTCTCAAAAAGAAATAGTATAATTTTTACTTTACGAAATGGAAACAGCAAAGTACATACTCTCCGACGACGCGAGTGCCGTCGAAAGGATAAGGAAAGGAATTGAAAAGAAGAAGGAACGCTTCGGGGCCGGATACTGCCCTTGCGTGACTCCTCTTGCCCACAGCGAGGACACAATATGCCCTTGCCGCACTTACCGCGAGACTGGCTACTGTCACTGCGGTCTTTATAAGGAATAAAACATAGAGCCCCAGGCTCACAAACATTTTCTGAAATGGCAGTTAAAATCAATCTCCCCCTCAAGGGATGGAAAATCGAAAGTGAAGTGGTCAACGAAGACGGCTTCGAGGTGACCTCATACTATGCGACAAAAGGCAAATCCAGCATAGAGATATATGCGGGACCGACACCGGAAGGTTCTGATGCAAAGACTGAGTGCATGCTTTCGTATGCAGAGGCCTTCGGATGCAAGGAGGGCGACGAGATTCCACTCGGAGAACTCCCTTTCCTCGGCGGCGACGCTTATTTCTACGATGCCGAGGACGATTCCGGAGCTCCGGTCATAGTAGTGTGCGTCGAACCCGATCCCGGACTTATGGTGATGGCGATACTGGGCGACAAGGATGATGACAGCCTCGACGACCTTCTCAGCCTTGTAGACCAATTCCTTATCCTTGAATAACGATGATACTTGATATAGTTCTTCTTGTTGCAGGCCTTGCGCTTGTTCTGGTCGGGGCCGAAGCCCTTGTGGACGGTGCATCCGGAATTGCCAGAAAATGGGGGGTCAGCGAATTCGTGATTGGAATGACCATCGTGGCCTTCGGTACCTCTGCTCCAGAGATGGTTGTCAGCTTCATTTCCTCGATTGAAGGAAAGGCTGATATGGCAGTAGGTAACATTATAGGTTCCAACATCTTCAACACTGCATTCATTCTTGGGATATCAGCTTTGATATGCCCTATTGCAGTAACCCGTTCCAATATAAGAAAGGATATCCCCCTCAATATCGCCGCCAGCCTGCTTCTGCTCTTGCTTGGTATGAATGCAAGCATCTTCGGTGTGGGGTCGAATACACTGGGCAGGATAGATGCTGCTGTTCTTCTGGTACTCTTTGTAGCATATATATGGTATTCATTCAAGAATGGAAAGGATTCCGGGGAAAGCGGGACAGAGAAAGTGCGTCGCCTGTGGATTTCCATACTGATGACCGTAGGAGGACTTGCTGCCCTGGTGTTCGGCGGGGAACTTTTCGTGGACAATGCCGAGAGTTTTGCAAAGCAGATCGGCTTGAGCGAGAAGTTCATAGGCATCACCATACTTGCTATGGGCACCTCTCTTCCTGAACTTGCCACAAGCATAGTCGCTGCAATTAAGGGAAAAAGCCAGATGGCCCTTGGCAATATATTGGGTTCCAATATCTTCAATATTTTCCTTATTCTCGGTGGAGCGGCACTTATCAAGCCGCTTGAGATGAAGGGAATTGACTGGATCGACTACCTTGCCCTCATAACGGGCGGCGCAATTGTGCTTATCGGAGCGCTGCTGTCAAGAAAAAAGCAACTCCGCTTCGGAACCGGCACCTGCCTCATCCTCAGCGGAGTCATATACATGGCTTATCTGTTCGTCAATCTTTAGAACACTGATCTTCAGTACAGCAATCTTTAGAACGTCATCGAAAGCATCTGCTTGGAAACTATAGGGTTGGCGTAGATATCAAGGAAAATGCTGCGCAGCTCGTCACGGTTGAGTTCCTTCTCGACAGTGTCGAGCTGTTTTTCCATATATGTGACAAAAGCCTCCTTGTCCTCGGCAGTGTAACGGTCGCTATACTTGTAGGTATGGTTCCTGAGATCATAGGCTATGAAATTGTTGTTCCAGAGCCTGTAACCGTCTATTACTCGCAGATCCACGAAGTGGCGAATATTCTGGTAGCGGTCATTCTTGTCACACATGGCAGCCACTGCAAGCTCCTGTTCGGAAAGAGGCTTGCCAATATTGAGATGTACATTCCCCTTCCACTGGTTGATGCCATACATTATGCTTGCCCAGTCCTCTCCCGGCTGTTTCACATACTTCTCGCGTCTGGAAATCATCATCTCGCGGGCCTTCATTATGTCGCAAGGCTCGAACTCGTATGAGATACTGAACGGAATGATATTGAGTTCGGCAAAATTCTCGTTGAAAGACTTTGTTCCGCTCATGTCCAGCATCTTGAGGAGCCCCTGCTCCGTGAGGTCAAGCCCGTCCTTGGTACGTCCCTGACGCTGCGCAAGCCAAATGCTGGAATTGCCAGAGGTAATCGTAAGACGTATGTATTCAGAGAGCTTTCTGGAGGAAAGATAGAGTTCGCGGGCGGTAATGCCTCTCACTACCTTCACCATCCTGTTGGAACGGATAAGAGCCTCGATGAAGTCGTTGGTAATCAAATTGCTTCCCACAGCAATTTCCGACATCATTATTCCGTTGCGGAACATCACAAGGTTGGATATTGCTGGATCGAGGATGATGTCCCTATGGTTGCTCATCGCAAGGAACTTGCCCTTGGACTCGACGAGATTGCTGACTCCGTCGTATGAGAAGTTCTTTACAGTTGTGGCGATGACGCGCTCCACGAGCTTTGACATCACCATGATTTGAAAGTCATTAATACTGTTTACCTGAAGCAAAAGTTTGCTAAGGAAATCAGGTGATTCATCCGGAAATATAAACTTGGAACCGGCTGCGATGTAGGGATGTGAGGCCACCTTGTGCAAGGCATTTGCAGCTTCTTCATCCGTGTAAGGACAGATGTCCTCGAATTCTGAAAGGTCAACCATTATATGTACACGTTGGGTTGTTTCCACAAATATAGCAATATTCCCCAAAATTCCATTTCACGCCAGGATGGCCAGACTTTCCCGCCAGGCCGTTTGGCCATTTCACGCCAGGAGACCCCAGGCTCAAAGGGTAGCCCTGAAAAGCAGAGAGCTGTCCCCGTAACTGAGGAAACGGAAGCCGTGAGCCATTGCATACTCGTATATCGGTCGCCAGTTCCCTCCGACAAAAGCGGATATAAGCAGGAGCAAGGTACTCTGCGGCTGATGGAAATTGGTCACAAGCATATCCACGACTCTGAATCTGAATCCCGGAACGATGATGATCCTGGTGCCTACTCGAAGTTCATCGAGTCCGTTGGCTTTCAGCCAAGCTATAAGAGCGCCAAGCGCCTCTTCCGTCGTATATGCATATTCCCTTTCGTACGGTTCCCATTGACCAACGTCACCAGGGCATCCGTTCTCTATGCACTTTACACCTATATAATATAAGGATTCAAGCGTTCTTACAGAAGTCGTACCCACGGCTACGACTTTGCCCTTCCGCCCGGACAGCGACTCCAGGAAGTCAAGCGTCACGACAAAGGGCTCACGGTGCATACTGTGTTCTGCCACGCGCTCCGACTTGACGGGCAGGAAGGTCCCGGCCCCCACGTGCAGGCAGACGGTCTCAAGAGCGACACCCCTGTCGGACAATTCTTTGCGCACAGTTTCAGTAAAATGAAGACCAGCTGTCGGAGCCGCGACAGAACCGCGAAGACGCGCATATACGGTCTGATAGCGTTCAAGGTCCACGCTCTCGGTATCACGGTTGAGATAGGGAGGAATAGGGATGGTCCCGCAGATCTCGAGTACCTTGGAGAAAGGCGCCCTGTTGTCCCATACAAACTCTACAATCGAAGTATCGGCTTCGCGACGGACCATACGTGCAGTCAGGTTCATGCCATCGACATCCCTGCTCGCGCCCGGATTTGTCAGATAGAGCACATCGCCCTTCCATTTCTTGACATTTCCGACTATGCATCGCCACTGTACGGATCTGGTTTCGGCGAAATTCACATTATATTCCGCCGGCGAATATGGCTCGAGGCAGAAAATCTCGATATGAGCGCCACTGGCACGGTGGAAATGCAGCCTCGCCGGGACAACCCTGGTATCATTGAAAACCATCAGCGCATCGCTGGGAATATGGGAGGGGAGATTGCGGAAGATATCCTCAGTGATATCACCGTCCTTGAAGATCAGCTGTTTCGATGAGTCTCTTTCATCGAGTGGATATTTTGCTATCCTATCCTCAGGGAGTTCATAGTTGTAATCCCTTATGTCTATTTCTGGTATCATTAGTCAATAGCTGAATTCTGTATTTGCCGCGGCAAATATAATCAAAATGCCATAGAAGGGATTATGTGTGATGTTGACTTTTGTAATCAGTGGCAGGATTCAGTATCGTTTACAGATGTAACCATTTGTAAATAATTTTTGGAAAGTCCTACTCATTCTTGTGTTTACTTTTGTAAATGAGTTTCTAATTTCGCCTTGGTGATGATTAGCTCCTTCGCATAGTTAACTTTTGTTTCATAAGAGGATTTTATGAAGGAATTTTAACCATTCTATATTGTTGTATATTAGCCCATTATCGTGCTTTATCGTTATTGATTATTTGTCAATTTTTGAGAATCTGGCTTGATTTTGGCTCCTAAAGCAAAACATTTGTAAATATTAGGAATGTATTTCTTTATATATCAGCAATTTAATTACATTCTATATATCCGATACTTTAAATCTAAATATTTCATCGATACATCGCAGACTGGTTGTTCACATTTCTAAACCTCGGATTATTCACATATCTACACAAAATTATTCTTACATTTGTAAACAATTTGCGATTGACATGGATACAAGATTACAACAGTTTCTTGCCGCAGAAAATATTTCCCAGGCACAACTTGCGGACACTCTAAAAGTGGCGCGTGCAAGCGTTTCCCATATAATTGCCGGTAGAAACAAGCCTGGTTATGATTTCATTTCCAGTTTGCTGCGCTGCTACCCTACTCTCAATCCCGACTGGCTCATAAACGGGAAGGGCAAGATGTACAGAACAGCTGCCGATAATGCCTCTTCCGTGCCGGGTGAAAGTGGAAATGTCGTAGTTGAGGATGACGACCTGCTCTTTCCGGATTCCGAGACTATAGCACCCCAGGACTCCCCTTCCATTCAAACATCTATTATACAGACCAATACAACAAGTCAATTGCAGCCTGACATCAAACATAGGCAAGCTGACATCAGTCAATTGCAGCCTGACATCAAACACAGTCAAGCTGACATCAGTCAATTCCAGTCTGAGATTAAACACAGGCAAGCTGACATCAGCCAATTGCAGCCTGAGATCAGGCAGAGGCAAGCTGAGATTAAACAGAGGAAAGCGGTTCGCATAGTTGTTCTTTACGACGACGGTACATATCAGGAACTCTGATCAGAACATTGCAACACCGAAAACAGTTTGTCAAAGTATTCCTTTCTGGCGAGAAATCGTGTAAATTTTATGTATGTTTGCACTGCGTTCCGGGCCTGACGGCGAAACGGGACGCTTTTGTTGAAATGGCATACGACAAGGTTCATACATTACTCTCACTGATGATGCATATCCCACTCTTTGGATTCATTGTCAGTTTGCTTTACAAGCGCAAATACCCATCCCTCCAGCGCGAAGTGTGTGGCATAACTTTCCCAAATCCGCTCGGACTGGGAGGCGGAGTCGACATTAACGGGGAGTATTTCAACCGTATCGCAGACGCCGGTTTCGGCTTCGTTGAGTTCGGTTCCGTAACACCGAGGCCCCAAGAGGGCAGACTTCCGAACAAAGGCCTGAAATACGCCCTAAACATGCTCCGCAAGAACCATCCCAAGGCCATAATAGGGGCCAATATCTGCAAGAATACAAATACCAGTTCCACAGATGCTCCGATGGACTATGAGCGTTGTCTGGCGCTGCTGTATGATTTGGTGGACATGTTCATAGTCAACATATCCAGCCCTACCTCCAGCTCCATTTACGAACTCCAGGAAATCGACAACCTCGCGGAAATCGTCGACAAACTCCTTTCGATGAGGATGTATTTCAACGAATACCGCCCCATTTTCATCAAGATATCCCCTGACAACACTCGCCAGCAGCTCGACGACATAGTCGATTATTGCCTGCGCTCCGGTGTGGACGGAATCGTGGCTTGCAATCTCAGCCGCGACGGATCCCAGGAGGAACTTTTTCAGAAAAGCCTTAAAACTGTCAAATACATCAAAGAAAAATCCAGAGGACTTCTTCCTATCATTGGAAGCGGAGGGATACGGACTCCGGAGCAGGCTCTGGAGATGCTCGAGAGCGGCGCAAGCCTGATAGAGATATGTACGGCGTTCGTGACTGAAGGTCCGTCCCTCGTGCGCAAGACTCTCAAATATCTTGACAGCAAAAGCAGAAAACAATAAAGCAAATCTGATAATTATGTCTTCTGTCCATACAGCTTCAATCTGCACAATAGGCGATGAGATTCTCATCGGTCAGATTGTAGATACGAATTCCTCTGCAATAACCAGGGAGCTTGGTGCGCTTGGCATAAGAACAAGCAGGATGATCTCCATAGGAGACGACCACGACACCATAGTTTCCGAGTTATGTAATGAATTGAAATACAATAATATAGTAATAACTACCGGAGGTCTTGGACCAACTAAGGACGACATAACCAAGCAGGCCCTTGCAGATCTTTTCGGCAGCAAAGGATGGCATATCCACGAGGGACAGCTTGCTAAAGTCCACGAGATACTCCACCATAGGGGCATTGACGTACTTGAGGTCAACAGGAACCAGGCACTTGTGCCTGACGGCTGCGAAGTGATAGTCAACAAAAGAGGCACAGCTCCGATAATGGTATTCCGCTTCGAAGAGGAAAGGTTCGGACACAAAGCTGTACTCTACTCGCTTCCAGGAGTGCCTTTCGAAGCCCTGAACGCGCTTCCGGACATAGTAGACGATGTAAAGAAACACTTTGCATTGAATGACATAAGTCATCGTACTATAATGACTTACGGAATTGCAGAGTCCGCGCTGTCGAAACTCATAGAAAATTGGGAGGACGCCCTTCCGGAAGATATGCATCTTGCTTACCTGCCGAACACAATTACAGGAGTAAGACTCAGACTGTCGGTTTACGGCGGAGACAGAACGAAACACGAAGCAGCCCTCAAGAGTCAGATTGACGCGCTGAGGGATATAGCAGGAGAATATATCTATGCATATTCGGACACAAGTCTCCAGGCTACAATTGGCGAACTTCTGAGAAATCAGGGATGGACTCTCAGTTGCGCAGAGTCCTGCACGGGAGGATTGATCTCTGAACTTATCGTTTCCGTTCCGGGCAGTTCAGATTATTACCTCGGTTCAGTGACCTCTTATGCGAACTCGGTAAAACAGCAGGTGCTGGGAGTGCCGGAAGAAATCATCGTCAGTCACGGAGCTGTCAGTTCCGAGTGTGTGCGCCGCATGGCTGAAGGCGTGAGACGTCTTACAGGGTCGGACTTCGCAGTAGCAACGTCCGGAATTGCAGGCCCCACCGGGGGCTCGGAAGAGAAACCTGTAGGCCTTGTATGGATAGGGATAGCCTCTCCTAGAGGGAGTTTCACAAGGAGTTTTGTTTATAAAAATGACAGAAAGCGAAATATGGAGCGCTTTGCTGCCACTGCCCTCAATTTACTTCGGCTCGAAATACTTGAAAACACTAAAAGACAATGTATATAACATTTAAGTTAGCATTGCTAACAAAAATGTTATATACGAATTATTTCTTCTTATATTTTGTATCCCCTGCCCTTGTCATTGTGGAATTTACTATTCTTACCACATCAATATTAGGCTTTCCATTGAAGACGAGATGACTGCTGCCCATCAAATCGACCTTCAGGAATGAGGTCGAATTGACCTCGCAGAGGGCACTGTTCATGAGGGCCACGTCAGCCTGCTCGGCCACCAGTCCGTCGGAGTATATGGACGACGAATTGCTACCCTCCACACTGAACTTGTTGGCAGTTCCCGTCAGCGTAAGTATAGACTGGCTCTCGGACTTCACCGCAATATTCTTTGTTTCGACATTGATGTTGACATTTGCGGAACCGGCAGTTCCAACAGCCATGCTCGAACAGTTGAGCGCAAAAGTCGCCGACGAATTGCCGGAAGCATCAACGGTAATCGAATTGGTGTAGATGTCAAATCTCGCCTGACTCTTGTTTCCCATCTTTACTGAAACATCCTGGGCATCGAGGGTAAGATTACGGATCACAGCGTTATTCTTCAATTCGATCTTGGCAATGGCCGCCTTGATGTTGTCCTCCGAATACAGCACAGCGTTGTCGAAAAGCGAGATTCCGTTGATTGTAGGCGCATATACTTCAGCACGGAGAACCGGAACTATTGCATTCTTGCCCTTCAGAGCCTTCTTCACTTCCGGAGGAAAACTCTTCTCATCCACCTCGAGACAAAGAGTGTTTCCCTTGACGTAAACCTTTACATAATCGGCTATAAGTTGGTCAGCCACAATCTTTGTCGAATATGTAGCGCCGTAACAGAGCTTGACTTCGAAATACTTTCTTGCCTCTATCGATGTAAACTGCGAGTAGTCCTGCTTGCTCTCAACGTTCTGGGCAT
>JAEDEB010000013.1 GCA_016293535.1 Bacteroidales bacterium
GCGAGAATCACCGTCGCGGCGCCGGTGACTGCGTCACCGCCGGCGAAAACCCCCTCGCGGGTGGTTTCGCCGCCCTCGTCTGCGACGAGGCAGCCGCGCCTTGTAGTCTCAAGACCTTTGGTGGTACTTGCAATGAGAGGATTCGGGGAAGTTCCCAGGGACATAATGACCGTATCCGTCTCAATCTCGAACTCGGAACCGGGAACAGCGACCGGACTGCGCCTTCCGCTCTCGTCAGGCTCGCCGAGCTCCATCCTTACGCAACGCACTGCCTTGACCCAGCCGTTCTCATCCCCTATGATTTCCACAGGATTGGTAAGCATTCTGAATTCCACTCCCTCCTCGTGGGCGTGGTGAACCTCCTCGGCACGAGCCGGAAGTTCCTTCTCCGTGCGCCTGTAGACTATCGTAGTCTCAGCCCCGAGACGGAGAGCAGTACGGGCAGCGTCCATGGCGACATTTCCGCCACCTACCACCACCACACGCTTTCCCGTATGGATAGGAGTGAGGTAGTCCTCACGGAAAGCCTTCATCAGATTGTTCCTGGTAAGGAACTCATTGGCCGAGAACACACCGTTGAGATTCTCGCCCGGAATGCCCATGAAGCGAGGCAGTCCTGCGCCCGAACCGATGAACACGGCATCGAAGCCCTCTTCGTCGAGAAGGGAATCGACTGTAACTGTCCTGCCCACCACCACGTCGGTCTCTATCTTCACGCCAAGTTCCCTGACGGCCTCGACCTC
Source organism: Bacteroidales bacterium (assembly GCA_016293535.1). Lineage (GTDB taxonomy): Bacteria > Bacteroidota > Bacteroidia > Bacteroidales > UBA932 > Cryptobacteroides. The sequence goes on from JAEDEB010000013.1 coordinate 744, forward strand.
GGCGGCAACGACCTCCTCCTTCGGAAGACGGAACTCAGGGATACCGTACACAAGAACGCCTCCCGCCTTGTGGAGAGCTTCGAAGATGGTCACGTCATATCCGAGTTTCGCAAGATCCGCAGCACAGGCAAGACCGCTCGGGCCAGAGCCTACCACGGCAACCTTCTTCCCGTTCCTGACGGGCTCTGCACGCTTGTCCGAAGGATGGTTCCGTGACCAGTCAGCGACAAAGCGCTCAAGCTTGCCGATTGCAACCGGCTCGCTCTTGACGCCGAGTATGCAACTTCCCTCGCACTGTGTCTCCTGAGGGCATACCCTTCCGCAGACTGCAGGCAGGGAAGAGTCCTCAGCGATGACTGCCGCAGCGCCGGCGAAATCGCCCTCGTGAACCTTTGATATGAAGGCAGGTATCTTCACGCCCACAGGACAGGCCTGCATACAGCGCGGATTCTTGCAGTTCAGGCAACGGCTCGCCTCGAGAACGGCCTCTTCCTCATTGTAGCCGTAGCATACTTCTTCGAAATTTGTCGCACGGACCTTCGGGTCCTGTTCCCTTACCGGGACTCTTGGTATTCTTGCTGCCATTACTTTCCCCTCCCTATCTTGCAAACATGATCTTCCTTGGACTCCATTTCCTCGTCCTTGTACATGCGCTGCCTGCGCATAGCCTCATCGAAATCGACAAGACTGCCATCGAACTCCGGCCCTTCCACGCAGGCGAAGCGCATCTTACCTCCCACGGAAACGCGGCAGGCCCCGCACATTCCTGTGCCATCCACCATCAGGGTATTGAGGCTGACAGTCACGGGAATGCCCAGCTTGCAGGCCGTGAGAGTCGCGAACTTCATCATTATCATAGGACCTATGGCCACGCAGCGGGTATAACTCTTCCCCTCGGCGACGAGTTTCTCGAGCATCGCCGTACCCACGCCCTTGAAGCCTTCGGAACCGTCATCCGTACAGATATAGAGATTGTCGCAGGCCGAGGCCAGTTCCTCTTTGTAGATCAGAAGATCCCTGTTCCTCGCACCCACAATGACATCGACTGCCACACCATGGTCATGCAGCCATTTCGCCTGCGGATAAACCGGCGCGGTTCCTACACCTCCGGCTATGAACACGTAGCGCTGGGAAGCCAGAGCATCCGGGTCCATTTCCACAAAATCCGACGGAACGCCGAGCGGTCCCACTACGTCTGCGAAGCAATCGCCTTCCTCGAGGGCGCATATGTCCATGGTAGAAGAACCTATGATCTGTATAACGATGGTCACCGTACCTGCTTCTGCATCATAGTCGCTGATGGTCAGCGGGATTCTTTCCCCGTGCTCGTCAGCCCTGACGATGAGGAACTGACCCGGATTCGCTGCCTTTGCCAGACGCGGAGCTTCGACCTTCATCCTGATGATGGTCGGGGTCAGGGAGTCTTTTTCTACAATTCTGTACATTAATAATAAGGATTTAGATTTGCTTTGCCGAGTACCCGAGTTTCCTCACAGCGGCGGAGAGCTTCTCCACATCGGTCTTGGAAGCATCATAGGTAATCCTGATGGTCTTGTCGGCAACCGAAACCTCGAGTCCCTTGACACCCTTCTCGAAGGAGATGTTCTCACGAACCTTCTTCGCGCAGTTTTCACAATGAATGTCGGAACTGAAGGTAACTGTTTTGATTTCAGCCTTCTGCTTCCTTGGAGCAACGGAAGTCATTTCCGCTGCCGAAGCATCGTTGGACATAACAGCCTGACCGGCAATTGCAAGAGTCGCCACCATCAGCGATACAAAAATTCTTTTCATATCCTTACAAATTTAAAGTAATTATTCAGTTTTCCAAAGTGTAAACCTGAGACCAGCATAGACCTTGATGCCCATAAGCGGTCCCCATATGCAGCTTGCGTCGAAATTGCCGTGACCCGGGAGGAATTTTCCGTCCGCATCCCTGTCTCCGACAATGACGTTCTTCTGCCTGTAGTTGGTAAGATTCTCGCCGCCGAGGTATATGTCCACGCCCTTGAAGCGCTTGGTAATCTGCGCATAGAGAAGAGGATAGACCGGGGTAAGTCCCTTTTTGTAGAGAAGATTGCCCTGAGCGTCGGTGAGGTCCTTCATGAAATCGTAAACCCTGCACGGGCCGTTGACCGAAGCGGTGAAATCAAATATCCACTTGTTCAGATTTGTCGCATACTGAAGGTTGAGCACTCCCTTGTAGCGGCTTGTCATCGGTTTCTCGACCAGCCCCACCTTGTCGGCCAGCGAGGTCTTCGCGTTGGTGTAACGGCCTGTAAGGGTAATGGTGAATCTCTCCACAGGTTCGCAGGAGAAGTCCAGCTGGAAACTGTCGGTAAAGGAGCGTCCCTTGTCGAGACTGCCAAGACTGTAGAAATCTATGACGTCGGCGAAATGTTCGTAATCAACCATCTCCTGCTCCACGAACTGACTTCTGAAATAGTCGAAGCTGACATAGGCATTGTCGGATGCGCCAAGCTTGAAATAATAGCTCACGTTCCCTCCGAAGGTCCATGCATCCTCGAGTATGTGCGAAGCGAAATCACCGTGGAACGCCTTCGTAGTGGAGAATACGCCTATATTGTCCGTAAGAGGCGTGGACCAGCGCAGTCCCCGTCCCGCATTCGCCCTCAGCACGACTGACTCCACCGGGGTGTATTTGAGCGTAAGCCTCGGCGACACATGGAAACCATCATTGAAATACCAGTCGCCGCGCAGTCCCAGTATGGACGAGAACTTGTCTCCTGCGTGGAAGGTATATTCGCCGAAGATTCCGAGATTCGCCAGCGTTGTCCCTACACCCTCGAGTTTCGAGTTCATGGACGTGTTGTACGGTATGACCCTTTCAAGGGTCTCCCTGTAGAAATCTGACGCCGCGCCGAGGCCGAGCGTAAATTTGTGCGACTCGTTTATCTCGTTCTGGTACAAGAGGTTCACAAAAGCTGAATGCTGACCTGCCAGATAAGAGCTTGCGCCGAAATACGAGTCCATATCATAGTAGGTATAGTCCAGCACCGCCGCTATGTTCTGAGAATTGTCGTCATTCAGAGGCACTCCGACCTTGAGGTAGCCTCCTATCGAACGGTTCAGTATGTCGGAGCCCCATGGCGTGGACATGTCCGCCATATAGCTTTCGTAATCGTAGCCCGGCTGTCCCCACATCGACATCTTCCCGTTCTTTCTCATCCGGGGTTCATACTGTCCGCCCCTGCGGGTGTCGTGTATGGCACGAACGCCGAAACGCACCTGCACACCGGAGAGGGCGTAATAAAGCCAGCGGTTGCTGAGGTTGAACTGGAGCTGCTTCGGATCGTCGAGGAACCCGTCCCCGTTCTCGTCCATGCTGATGAAATTACCGCTGACGTGGCCCAGAAGCACAGTGCTCCAGGCATCGTTCAGCTGCAGGGACGAGGCTATGTTGAAGTCGGTCTTCGTGTCGTTCATCGTGGAGAAATTGATGAACAGAGGCTTCTCGTCAGTAGGTTTGCGGTGCTCCATATTGATCTGGCCGGTCATGGACTCGACTCCGTTGATCACCGAAGTTGCACCTTTGGCTATCTGTATGCTCTCGAGCCACTGGCCCGGCACATAGGAAAGTCCGAAAGGAGCGGCAAGGCCCTTCATTACAGGGCGGTTCTCGTCAAGCATCTGGGTATATACGCCGCTGAGACCCAGAAGGCGGATCTGGCGGGCACCTGTCACCGCATCGGAATAGCCGACCGTCACGCTCGCCGAATTCTCGAAACTCTCCGCAAGATTGCAGCAGGCCATCTTGCAGAGACCTGCAGCGGAAATGACCTCTGTCCTTACCGGTTTCTGTTTGCTGAGATAGGTGCCGCTCTGGCGGCCGGTGAAGACCGTGGCCGAGAGACTGTCCGCACGGTCTCCGTAAATTCCTGTTGTATCGATATCCTGTGCATCTGCAAGCACAGGAAGGACAGCTGCGAGAGCTGTCATCAGTATTTTCTTCATTGCTGTTTCTGCTTTTAGTTAATCCTGAACTGTGACATCAGAAAAATGTACACAGGTTGCCTGTGCAACCCGCGTTTGGTAAGCTTGTCTGGCAGAAACGGAGAACTAAACCCTCAGGACAAACAATCGGGGGCCGTCAGAAGCCAGGACCTCCGGTATGAAGCTGGAATGGAAATGATGAAATCCCTCGCTCAAGACCGGCAGGGAAATTTCGGGAGCCGGCATAGCGGCCGGCGGCGGCACCTGGACCTGGCTCAGCAGATGGTCGTTGCCGTCCTCGGTGAGAAGTATGTATGAATCATTGGAACAGCAGTCATCGTGGTCACCGGCAGCGGCGTGATCGTGGCAATGGCAGCTCACCGTTCCTGAAAGAAGGGTAACGCTAACCTCGCCGGAATGGCTGCAGCTATGCACGTTGACACCGCCCAAAGACAGTATGTACACAGCCAGAACCAAGACTGTCGATATTTTCAGAAATGCGTCCCTGATGTTCATAACTTGGCAAAAATACGAATATTCATGCAAAAATATCTACCTTTGAACGAAATTTTTCAAAACGATAGCTATAATGAAATTCTGGAAAACCACACTTGCAGCCGCGCTGGGAGTATTCCTGGCCCTCATTGCCTGCACGCTGCTCTCCCTTCTGATTTTCAGCGGTCTCGCCAGCGTCTTCTCAAGTACGCCGACCATTCCGGTCGAGGGAGTTCTGCGCCTTGACCTGTCACAGATGGAGATAGTAGAACAGACCCAGGAGGCAAACCCGATGGAGACCCTGCAGAACGGTGAAATAAAGGCGAAGGTAGGAATACTCGATGCCGTTTTCGCCCTTGAGAAGGCCGCTGCAGACCCTTCAGTCAAATTCCTCTACCTACTCCCCGACGGCCTCAGCGGAGGCATGGCCCAGATAGAGGAGCTGCGTAAGGCCGTAGTGAATTTCAAGGACAGCGGCAAGCCTGTCATTGCATATACGGAGAACCCCAGCACCGGAGGCTATTATCTCGCGTCCGCCGCAGACAAGGTCTATATGACTTCCTATCAGGGAGGAATGACCACCATCACCGGACTCTCCAGCCAGCTTGTCTTCCTCAAGGACCTTCTCGACAAACTCGGCGTAAATGTCCAGCTCATACGCCACGGCAAGTACAAGTCAGCAGGCGAGATGTACATCAGGAACGACATCAGCAATGAGAACCGACAGCAGTATGAGACCTTCCTCGGGTCGATATGGAACAGCATATCCTCTTCTGTGGCACAGTCGAGGGGAATGACCCCGGAAGAGTTCGATGCTCTCATTGACAATCTTGAGCTCAACTCCCCGGAAGACTTCCTGGAGAACGGTCTCGTGGACGGGCTCTGCACCAGGGAAGAACTCTACGGTCGTCTTGCAGACCTCTATGTGACAGATGATTACAGAAATGTCAAGTTCATGGAGTTCGCCGACTATACGATGCTCAAGGTCAGCACCAACTACCGGTCAAGGGAGAAACTTGCAGTCATATATGCCGACGGAGAAATCATTGACGGAAAGGAAAAGAAGGAAGTTGCAGGAGACCGTTTCGCGAAAATCATCGCCGAGGTACGCAGGGACAGTTCGGTGAAGGCTGTGGTTCTCCGCGTCAACTCTCCGGGAGGAAGCGTGCTCGCATCCGAGAAAATCAAGGCTGAAATCGAGCTTCTGCGCGCCGCAAAGCCTGTCATCGCCTCATACGGCAGCTATGCCGCATCCGGAGGATACTGGATTTCGAACAGCTGCGACAGGATATTCTCCGATGCCTCCACCCTCACCGGTTCGATCGGTGTATTCAGCATGATACCGGAATTCAGCGGCACCGCGAAGGAACTGGCCCACGTCAACGTAGTTACCATAAATTCCAACAAGCACAGTGACATGTACGGAATGATGAGGCCTCTCGACAACAGGGAAATCGCCTATATGCAGGAGTCCGTGGACAGCATATACGAGCAGTTCACCGGAATCGTTGCTGAAGGAAGGGATCTCGACAGGGGTTTTGTGGATTCCATTGCCCAGGGCAGGGTATGGGCCGGAAGCGATGCCCTCGGAATAGGTCTCGTGGATGAAATCGGAGGTCTTGAAGACGCCCTTCGCCACGCCGCCCTGGTTGCCGACTCGGAAAAGGGCAGCGAGCTCCAGGAATGGCAGATAGCCTCTTACCCAAAGCCTCTCACGCTTGCTGAACAGTTCAGCGAAATGCTCGGAATGGAATCAGGCGAAGACCACCTCGCAAAGACTCCTTTCAAGGGTATCGCCCTCGCCTTCAAGGACATCGACAAGACAGTCGGAGGCAAGGTCTATGCCCGCCTTCCTTACGCCATTACGATACGCTGATACCGGGACTCAGTCAGGGTCTGACAGTTATGGAGGTCACTTCGGAAGTTTTCGGAGTGACCTTTATTCTTTCGTCTATCCTGTATCCTATTACGGCATAGATATGTCTGTCATCCGAATCGGCAGGAGCCAGGACTATGACCCTCTCCTTCTCCACAGGAGTAAGGTGGAGGTCCTTGAAAAAGTCGCTCAGTTTCTTCTTGCCCCTCATACCCAGAGGTATGAACCAGTCTCCGGCTATCCAGCAGCGCAGAACAGCATCGTCTGGAAGCCTGTCGCTGTCGAAGATGATGGTCCCTGCCGGGCGTCTGAGGTCCATTCCCCTCTCGTAAGGATATGCCTCTATGTAGAGTTTGTCAGCGCTGAGTTCCCATGAGTCATTCTCCGGCACTAGTACCAGACGCTCTCGTGCAGTCACAAGCCTGTAACCATCACCGCTGAAAGTCTTGCCTGCAAAGGTATGGCCAGGAGACTCCGCAAGTCTCTGAACGCAGGATATGACTGGCGGCTGGAAGCCGTACTGTTCGAGAATGGAATACAGCAGATATTTCCAATGCCTTTCCCCAAGCAGAGCCGGAAGGGATATGACTTCGCCTTCCATCACCCTTTTCCTTGCCTCTGAGCACCACTCCCTGACTATCGCATCCGCCTCGCGGAAATGCTCCATATTCCTGTTGAGGGTGCGGACGAAGGAAGGGTTTATCTCCTCGAAGAGAGGAAAGACCAGGTTGCGTATGCCATTGCGCCTGTATTCATTCTCAAGATTGGTGCGGTCAGTACGGAAGGGAACCGAATGCTGCCGGGCATAAGCCTCTATCTCCTTGCGGGTCATACCAAGCAGAGGTCTCAGAACAAGGGGTATGGTCCCGTCGGGACCGCCTTCGCCGCTTTGCGCCATGCCCGTGATTCCGCGCAGTCCTGTCCCGCGCAGAAGATTGAGCATCAGGGTTTCTGCATTGTCATTGGCATTGTGGGCGACGGCGAGGGCATCATATCCATGGACACGGCAAAGTTCGGAAAACCATGCATATCTGAGCTCTCGCGCAGCCATTTCCACGCTCACTCCCTTTTCCGATGCATATCCTGCCGTATCGAAATCCTTGCGATGGAAACGGATTCCACGGGCAAGGGCCCAGTCGCGGACAAGGGCCTCGTCGGCGTCGCAATCGCCCGGACGCAAATGGAAATTGCAGTGCGCGATTGCCAGTGTCCCATATAAACGGCTATGGCTGAACATAATGTCAGCCATAGTCATGGAGTCTATCCCTCCGCTTACTGCGAGGAGTACCTTCATCAGCCTATTTCTTGGATGCAATCGTATATGTGAATCCGAAGGAAAGGGATTCCATGAACTGCACCGCAGGTATTCCGTTCGGATGTGCAGCCTTGTATGCTTCGTCCGCAGCGCACTTCTTCTGCCACTTGTCGGTCTTTATCATCACATAGTCATCATAAATCATGTTTGTGGTGACCGTAAGCGCGAAGTACTTGGCAAGTTTCCAGTCTATGCGGTTATCCCAGTTGATTCGCGGGCAAGGATTGGTCTTGTGGTTCTTGATGTAATCCTCGAAGAGAGCGAACTGGGTCGTATAGGTGAAGACATTGTTTATCTGAGCCTTGAGGTCGAGCTTCAGAAGGGCACCGAACTGGAAGCGGGCGCCCTTGTAGTACTCGCCTATGGCCTTCGACTGCTCCTCTGACGAAAGAGCCTTGAATTCTTCCCCGGCCTTCATCTTCTCGAGGTCCTCGACTGTCCTGTCCTTCTTCAGTTCCATACCGTAGGCAGTCCTGAACATTTCGTTGGCCACGATGGTGTAACCACCGGTGAGCGGGGCAAAGCTCAGGCTGAACCAAGGCTTTGGCTTCCAGTCGATACCGAGCGCGAGGGTCGTGTAGGCAGGCGATATGAAACCCGACTTCGCAACCCTGGCATCGCGCCAGTCCTTGCGGGTAAGGGGAACTGCATCCTGTATCACATTGCCATCACCGTCCAGAACAGGGTTGCCCTCGGCATCCAGCCTGTCCTGATACTTCGTCTCAGGAGTATTGTACACCCAGCCCTTCGTGAACTGGGACTTGAAGTCGTAGCTGGCCGAGAAGAAGAGCTGCTGCTGTATCTGATATCCCCATCTGCTCTCAAGGTAGATTCGGTCATTGTTCTTCTGGGTAATCGGTTTCGAGGAAGCCCAGAGGAAACCGTAGTCGAGCTGGAGACGGTTGTTCCAGAACATAAGGTCCTTCTTGTAGTTTGCCACTCCGTCCACGTGGGCGGCGAGGGAGAAGGTATTGTCACCTCCGGCAGCCCAGTTGACCAGCGAAGTCTGTCCGAAAGTAAGGTTTGTCTTAAGGGACTCGGACCAGAAATCCGCAAACCTCGGCTTAGCCGGTTCAGTCACCGGGGCCTCATTGATTGCCTTTGCCGCCTCTTCAGCCGCAATCTGAGCTGCAGACGGCTCCTGTGCGGCGCACAGGACAGGGATAACGGCCGCAGCCGCAAGGGAAAGGAACTTCTTCATATATGTCTGTCGATGTTTCTGTTATGCTATAATGGTCATCTGCATCTTCGGGGTGTCATCTGCACCTTCGGGATTGAGCGTGTCAATAGGAAATCGCGAATATCACCCTGCGCTTTGAAGGCTTGCCGCTGTATATGCACCTGCCTTCCTCCTCGCATACCACGGTGTCCACAGGTATGCAGCGTATGGTAGCCTTGGTCTCGTCCTTGATGGCCTGCTCGGTCTCCGGAGTTCCGTCCCAGTGGCAGAGAAGGAAACCGCCCTTCTGAATTTCCGTCTTGAACTCCTCCCAACTGTCCACCTTGCGAATATTGGAATCGCGGAAAGCCTCGGCCTTGGCATAGATATTCTTCTGTATCTCATCGAGAAGATCGGCAATGCGGGCGGCAAGCCCCTCTACCGGAGTCGTCTCCTTGGTAAGGGTATCCCTTCTCGCAAGTTCGACGGTGCCGTTGGCAAGGTCATTCGGTCCCACAGCCACACGCACCGGAACCCCCTTCAGTTCCCACTCGGCGAACTTGAATCCGGGACGGAGGGTGTCACGGTCGTCAATCTTGACACTGTGGCCTGAAGCCTCGAGTTCCTTCTTGATTTCACACATCCTGTCAAGTATGGCATTGCGCTGTTCCTCGTTCTTGTAGATAGGCACCATCACCACCTGGATAGGGGCGAGCTTAGGAGGAAGCACGAGTCCGTTGTCGTCGCTGTGGGACATTATGAGCGCGCCCATAAGACGGGTGGATACACCCCAGGACGTTGCCCACACATACTCCTGACGGCCCTCCCTGTTGGTGAAGGTCACATCGAAGGACTTTGCGAAATTCTGGCCGAGGAAATGGGACGTGCCGGCCTGGAGGGCCTTTCCGTCCTGCATCATAGCCTCAATCGTAAGGGTGTCGAGGGCTCCGGCGAATCTCTCGTTCGGGCTCTTGTGTCCTACGACGACAGGCATGGCCATCACGTTGCGGGCGAAATCCGCATATACGCCTACCATCTCCTCGGCCTTTGCCTGGGCCTCCTCTGAAGTGGCATGCGCAGTATGTCCTTCCTGCCAGAGGAATTCGGCGGTACGCAGGAAAAGGCGCGTGCGCATCTCCCAGCGTACTACATTGCACCACTGGTTGCAGAGTATGGGAAGGTCCCTCCAGGAAGTGATCCAGTTCTTGTATGTGCTCCAAATAATGGTTTCGGAGGTAGGCCTTACTATGAGCTCCTCCTCGAGTTTCGCTTCCGGATCGACTACAACGCCCTTGCCTGCCGGGTCGTTCATCAGACGGTGATGGGTCACAACCGCACACTCCTTGGCAAAACCGGCCACGTGCTCAGCCTCACGGCTGAAGAAAGACTTTGGTATGAAAAGAGGGAAATAGGCATTCTGAACGCCGGTGGCCTTGAACCTGCTGTCGAGTTCAGCCTGCATCTTCTCCCATATCGCGTAGCCGTAAGGCTTGATGACCATACATCCCCTGACCGCAGACTGTTCGGCGAGGTCAGCCTTTACTACAAGGTCGTTGTACCACTGCGAGTAGTTCTCCGACCTGCTTGTTACTTCTTTTGCCATTGTATTTTGTGATTTGCTGTTTTTCTGATTAAAATTGCAGTTGATTGCACTGATTTTGCAGTATGCAACCGATTGCGATGAATCTGCCATCCCGGCAAATCCAGACGCGAAGGTACAAATAATTGGGAATGTGAGAAAATAAACCTTTTATGAAAATAAGATTCTGCATTCTGGTCATAACTGTCTGCACCGCCGTTTCCTGCGGAAACACCGCACTGCTGACCGACAGATATGGAGACGACATATACTCGACCGCCGACAAGGCAGACAGCGAGGCTCTCAAGGCCGAACGCGATGCCACCGACTCTCTGATACAACGCACGAAAACCGCTCTCGACCTCCTTGACGAGGAAGAGAACGCATTGCGCAGCACCGCATCCGCAGAGAGCGACACGGACTCTTCCGCTGAGCCCGGAGTCACAGTGATAAACATTCCGGAGAACGCAAGCGTGAACTTCTATGACGCATGGGCCTTCGGGGACCCTTGGTATCCTTATGGTTACCACAACCCATGGTACTACAGCAGCTGGTATTACAATCCGTGGTACTACAGCAACTGGTACTACAATCCATGGCACTACAATCCGTGGTACTACAGCAACTGGTACTACAATCCATGGTACTACGACCACTGGTATTACAGCGGATTTTACGGCAATCCTTGGTGCTGCGACCCTTGGTTCTGCGGCGGCTGGTTCTGCGACCCTTGGTTCTGCGGCTGGTACGGTGACCCTTGGTTCTGCGGCGGCTGGTACAGCAATCCTTGGTACTACGGTTCCTATCCGCGTCCATATCGCAACCAGGGCGTGACCACGCTCAACACCCCGTCCACAAGAATGGCGTCGGGAGTTGCAGGGACCATGTCCCGCCCGGCCGCTGACAGGTCACGCAGCAGCGCAATGCTCTCACGCAGCAGTTCCGCTTCCTCAGCCGCCGGAAGAAGCAGCATCCGTTCGACAGGCAGAACGGCAACGGCTTCCCGTTCACTGACAGCCACCACCGGCAGCGGAAGGGCGGCCTTGACTTCCGGAGGCAGGACAGCAGTCACTTCCGGAAATAGGACAGCGGTCATCACTTCGGGCACCGTCAGGACAGCAGTCACTTCCGTAGGCAGGACAGCAGTCACTTCCGGCAATAGGACAGCAGTCACTTCCGGAGGCAGGACAGCGGTCACTTCGGGCAACTATGCAGGAAGGACGGCACCGAGGGTGAGCGACGCGACCACCTATCGCAGACCCGCTTCTGCAGCACCTTCAAGAAGCTCCGGGCAGTCCTCATACTCACAACCATCCAATATCCCGTCGCAGTCCTACAGGACAAGCGAAAGCAATTACGGGAGAAGCGTATCAAGCTACAGCAGAAGTTCTTCCGGCAGCAGCTATTCAGGCAGCCGTTCTTCAAGCAGCTATTCCGGCAGCAGCCACTCTTCGAGCAGTTATTCCGGCGGCAGCCGCTCTTCAGGAGGCTATTCGGGTGGCGGAGGCAGGAGTTCCTCCGGCGGCGGTTTCTCCGGAGGACGCAGATAGCCCCGTCAGAGAGACCGGGTAATCCTGACACCAAGTAATCTGCAGCAACTTTTAAAATTACCAAAGACAACAGGAAAGACAGACAAACAGATATGAAGAAAAGCAATATCACCACGGGAATTATCGTCCTCGCAGCTGTTCTTGCGGCGGCTCCGTCCATTCAGGCTCAGACCATGTATGACGCAATGCTGTTCAGCCAGAACAACTATACCGGAACCGCAAGGACCATGGCAATGGGCAACGCATTCACAGCCCTCGGCGGAGATCCCGGTTCTATAGTCCTCAACCCTGCAGGTTCCGCAGTATCGAGCAAGTACCAGCTGTCGTTTACAGGAGGAGTGTCCTCGACCATAAGCAAGGCCACGGGAGTAAGACTTGACACCACCGGTGACCCTGTATACTGCTTCGGCGACAACAGCAGGACCAATCTCAACAGGTTCATCATGCCAAACTTCGCCCTCACCGCGAGCTTCAATATCAGAAACGGTTCCGCTCTCAAGAGGGTCAGCTTCGGAATCACCACCAACACCACCGACCTGTATCAGGACAACACCTACGCCAGCGGCAACCACTACGGAACCTCCTTTGCCGGTTATCTCGCATCCAAGGTCTCCGCACCGTACAGTTCCCTCATAGACAAAGACGCCTACGACTCAGGTATTGCCTGGGACGCCGTAATGGCCGCTCAGTCGGGAATGATCAGTACCATAGACGGAAGCGACGATGTATATGTCGGAGTGACGGAGAAATACTTCACCAGCGGAGAAAAGCCGGAGTTCGCAGCCGCGGGAACCCTCATACAGGAATACGGCCGTCTTGTCAAGGGCAACAAGAGCGACGTGGTCATAAACTGCGGATTCGACATAAGCGACTGGATTTACCTAGGCCTGAACATGGGAATGCAGTACATCAACTACAACTATGACTGGTATCTCAAGGAGACCGCCCAGGATTACGGTGACTTCGACATCAGCTTCAATGACAACGGCAGTTCTGTCTCCACCTGGTTCAACGACCTCAAATACAACTACTGGTACAAGGCAAACGGTTCCGGAATCTACGGAAAGTTCGGTATACTCCTCACTCCGGGCAAGCATTTCAGGGTGGGAGCAACAGTCCAGACACCTACACTCCTCTTTATCAAGGAGAACTACGGTGTCTCAGGCGAGACTCACTTCCTTGACTCCAAATACAACAGCAGTTCATCAAGCCCGACTGAGGAATGGTCATATAACCTGACCACTCCATGGAGAGCCAGCCTCGGACTTGCCACCACCCTGGGAAAATGGGCGGCAATAAGCGCAGACTACGAAATGGCGGCCTACAAGGGAATGCGCTTCGGCAGGAACACCAGTGCTGAAGACAGTTTCAGGGATGTCAACACGGATATCAGGGAATGTATGGGAGCGCAGCACAATTTCAGGTTCGGAGCGGAACTCAAGGCCTTTTCCATCCTGGCCTTCAGGCTCGGATACGGCATGCAGAGTTCCCCTGTGATGAGAAGCTACGACAACTCCGGCGAACTCGTACGCACCGCTCAGGCCATCAGCAATTCCGTCTCCGGCGGATTGGGAATCAATGCCGGAATCTTCTACGCCGACCTTGCCGTGCGCGGCCTGTTCTACCCTGTCGAGTACATACTGCCATACGACCACTACTGCCTTGACGAGAGCGGAAACGTCACGTTGCCGAGCCCTGAAATTAGGAATGTGAAGACTATGGTCAATGCAGTCCTAACTCTGGGATTCAGGTTCTGATTCGGGAAAAATGCCTATGACAGGCTGCAAAGATGGACAAGGGACTCCGGTCCCTCATTGAAAAGAAGGTCCATCGCCGACATACCTTCTATGAAGCCGTGCTTGCAGGAAAACACCTGGTAGTACGGCTTCTTCAGTCCCAAGTCCTGAAGTATGGTGTTCGGCCGTTTGGGATGTATGACTTCCCTCAAGTCTGCAACAGCTTCAGGAACCTCTCCGTAGGCGCGTGTCAGATGTATGGAAGCCGGTATGCCGAACTGCCTGAGGAAATACTCCAGGAACTTCATGTCCAGTTCGAAGAGCGTATCCGGACGGGAAGCGAGTATGTCAAAGAAAGAGTCCCTGTAATATTCGAAGAAAGGCGACATGCTGTAGGCAGACACTATGGCCCTCTCCGCTTTCTGTACCCAGCCGCTGCCGTAGTCCACCTCCACCTCAGTGATAGGGATGTTGTTGTGGCTACCATTTCTGTGGACTATGGGGACAGAGATGTTTTCGGGGCCGTTGGCCGTACAGATTGTGCATCTGTTTCTCCATGACTGCTTCTGGTAGTTTTCCACGGCCTCTATCCAGACCCGGGCCGGCGCCACGCTGCGGAAAACGGAATTACCCCGGCCTTCGGCCAGGGTAAGGTCTGCGGCTATGGCCGCGTAATATTCCACAGGCGCACAGAACGCCGCTGAAAGCAGTACGGGCACTACTCGAGTTCTCCTTTCACAGTTGCCGTATTGCCCTTTATGATACCCCTCTTCGAGCCTCTGATGAACTTGATGATGGTATCCCTCTCAGGGCACTCAGGAAAGCCGGCCTCTATCTTGTCAAGGGCGTCGGTAACGTTCATTCCACCGAAGTAGATGATGTCGTAGATATCCTTGATCATACGGATCTGGTCTGAGGTGAATCCCCTTCTGCGAAGTCCCACGATGTTCACTCCCGCATAAACGAGAGGCTCGCGTCCGCAGAGCACGTAAGGAGGAACGTCCTTGTTGATCTTGCTTCCTCCGCCCACCATGGCGTGGGTTCCGATCTTGGAGAACTGGTGTGCGACGGTGCTGCCTCCCAGTATTGCCCAGTCATCCACGTCAGTCTCGCCGGCAATGCCGACATAGCTGACAAGTATGCAGTGGTTGCCGACCGTACAGTCGTGGGCTACGTGGGTGTACGACATCAGGAGAGTGTCGCTGCCTATCCTTGTGATGCCCTTTCCGCTGGCCTTTGTTCCACGGTTCACCGTGGCGCACTCGCGTATATTGACCCTGTCGCCTATTTCCACATAGGTAACCTCACCTTCGAACTTGAGGTCCTGGGGGATGGCGCCTATCACTGCACCCGGAAATACGGTGCAGTCCTTACCTATCTTGACGTAGTTGAAAACGGTAGCGTGAGGGAGTATCTTCGTGCCGTCGCCGATCTCTACGAACTCGTCAATGTATGCATACGGTCCGATTTCTACGTTCTCTCCGATCTTCGCGTTCGGATGAACGGTTGCAAGTGGATGGATATTGCTCATTTCGATTATTGTTTGTCAGCATTCCTTTCCATAAGGACGCTGCGTATTAACTTTGCCGCTTCCGTATTTGTTCTGTGTCCTGACTTGCGCGCAGTCACCCTGGCCTTGAGGAAACCGCCAGTCAGTCTGAAATCTCCCATAATGTCAAGGAGTTTGTGACGGGCGCATTCGTTCGGATAATGGAGCTCCACATTGGAAAGATAGCCATTGTCGCTGACCTTCAGAGCCGGCACTCCGAACAGTGAGGAAATCCTCGCAACCTGCTCCTCGGACACGGGATGCTCCACTATCACCAGGGCATTGTCCACGTCGCCTCCCTTGACAAGGTTGTTCTGATAGAGGAAGTCAATCTCGTGGAAAAAGCAGAAGGTCTTGCAGCAGCCTATCTGGGAGGCATAATCGACACTCTCATCCCAATGCGCCGTCTGGACTCCCACAACCTTGGAGTTGAAGTCTATCAGATTGTCGAAGGACGGAGCGTCCGCAGGCTCGATTCTGATAAGTATGTCCTTGCTGTCGTCCCTGTATTCCAGAGCTTCCGGAATCTCCAGATAAACTCTCTCGGCATCCTGTTCCTGAAGTCCGTCGCGGGCTATCGCCGCAGTATAAGGGGCTGCGCTTCCGTCAAGTATGGGAACCTCCACGTTGTCTATGTCTATCCTTGCGTTGTCCACTCCCATTCCCGTGAGAGCCGAAAGAAGATGCTCTACGGTGGAGACGGAAGCCTCTCCGCAGGAGATGGTCGTACTTCTTGCCGTGCTGCTCACATTCTCTGCGAGTGCCTCTATTACTGCATCCTCCCCGAGGTCAACTCTCCGGAACTTGATCCCATATCCGGCCGGCGCAGGATTAACAGTCATCCTTGCCACCTTGCCGGTGTGGAGTCCCTTCCCTTCGAAAACGAGCTGACTCCTTACCGTCCTTTGTTTCATTCTGTATCCTTAAATGTATAGTTCAGTCATTGCCGCCGGGCCAGTCCGACGGACCGGGGCGCAAATATAGCCAATTATTTCCATTACTCCTTTACCGTCCTCCCACTTCTGCGGAACATGACGCTGCTACGCAGCCAGTCCCTGTGGTCGAAAGCCGGTATTCCGCTGAGTATGCTGCCCTCCTTCTTCACATTGTTGGTGACACCGGACTTGGCGCTGACCGTCGTTCTGTCCGCCAGCGTTATGTGTCCTACAACCCCGACCTGTCCTGCAAGCACGCAGCGGCTGCCTATCTTCGCGCTTCCTGCTATGCCCACCTGCGCACAGCAGACCGTATTCTCGCCTATCTCCACATTGTGGGCAACCTGACAGAGATTGTCGATCTTGACTCCCCTGTGGATTATGGTCGAGCCCATCTGGGACTTGTCCACACAACTGTTGGCACCGATCTCCACATCGTCCTCGATGATTACGTTGCCGCTGTGTTCTATCTTCCTGTACGATCCGTCCGGGGTCGGTGCAAAACCGAATCCGTCGGCGCCGATGACCACACCGGCGTGGAGAATGACATTGTTGCCTATGACCATTCCCGGGTATATGGTGACGTTGGGATAGATCGTGCAGTTCTCGCCTATCGTGACATTGTCGCCTATGGACACATGGTCATAAATCCTCGTACGACTGCCTATCACCGCCTTGCGGCCTATGCTCACGCAGTCGCCGACGTAAACCTTGCGGCCCAGACGCGCCGACATGCAGATATGGGTGTATCGTCCGCGATGACGGCGGCTGACCCTCTTCTGCGCCGTTACATAGTCAAGCAGCGCCGCCACAGCCTCGTAGGCATTGTCGACGCGGATGAGCGTTGCCGCGACCTTTTCCCGGGCTTCGAAGTCCCGGTTCACGATAATGGCGCTTGCCTTGCTCAGGTATACGTATTTTTCGTATTTGGGGTTTGCATAGAAGGAAATCTGACCCGGCTTGCCGGACTCTATCCTTGCAAAGCCGGTAATCCTGGACGAGGCATCGCCTTCAACTGTTCCGTTCAGGATTCCTGCTATCTGGCCTGCTGTCAATTCCATTCAGAAAAAGGAGTAAGGTTTGGTTTTAACAAAAAGATTCATAACTTTGCAGCGTGAGAAAGAAAGGGGACCGGAACGGGCTCCTTTTTTTATACCTCATCCGCAACGAAAACGAACAAAAATGAACGCTTCTGAAATTAAAGATGCAGCTATGCCGACAATCGTTGCACGGGGCTGCTTTTTGGTTGACCTGAAAGTCAGCCGGGACAATGATGTCACCATCACAATCGAGTCCGAGGAGGGTGTTGTGGATATCGCAGACTGCGAAGCCGTGAACGACGCTGTGCTCGCTGCATTCGACAGGGACGTCGAGGATTTCGCCCTGACCGTATCCTCTGCCGGCCTGGACCAGCCTTTCCGCATACTCAGGCAGTACCGCAAAGCTTTAGGCTCCATGGTCGAGGTGTCGCTCAAGGGAGGAAGGAAACTGACGGGAAAACTTGCGGACGTGGACGAAGAGGGGCTCTGGCTGGAGTACAGCGCGAGGGAGTCCGTCGAGGGTAGCAGGAAAAAAGTCACTGTGGAGCACAGGGACAGGTTCCCATTCTCCGAGGTCAACGGGACAGTGCCCTTCATCACTTTCGAATAAGACAAGAAAAAAATAAAGCAACAATGGAACAGAAGATCGAACTGAAAGACGCTTTCTCCGAGTTCAAGAAACAGAAGAACATCGACAGGAACATTATGATGGGTGTCCTCGAGGACGTTTTCAAGACCCAGCTCGCAAAGACCTACGGCTCAGCCGACAATTTCGACGTCATCGTGAACGTGGACAAGGGAGACTGCGAGATCTACCAGACCCTCGAAGTGGTCGAGACCGTGGAGGATCCTACCACCCAGATAGCTCTGGCCGACCTTGACGACGACTACGAGATCGGTGACGAGTACGTCCGCACCGTGGAACTCAAGGAGTTCGGACGCAGGGGCATTCTCAACCTCAAGCAGAACCTCCAGGGCAGAATCATGGACATAGAGAGGGCGAACCTCTATAACAAATACACAGGCAAGATCGGTGAGATTTTCACCGGAGAGGTGTACCAGACCTGGTCCAAGGAGGTGCTCATCCTCGACGAGGACGGCAACGAGCTCCGTCTCCCGAAGAACGAGCAGATTCCAGGCGAGCACTTCAAGAAGAACGATATGGTGAAGGCCATTATCAAGAGCGTGGAGATGAAGAACAACTCCACACCTTATATAGTATTGTCCAGAACCTCGAACGAATTCCTCGAGAAGCTTTTCGAGCAGGAGGTTCCTGAAATCTATGATGGGCTCATCACCATCAAGAAAGTTGTCCGCATCCCGGGCGAGAGGGCCAAGGTGGCAGTCGAGTCCTATGACGAGCGCATCGACCCTATCGGAGCCTGCATCGGCGTGAAGGGTGCCCGCATCATTGGCATCGTACGCGAACTGCGCAACGAGAACATCGACGTGCTCCAGTGGACAAGCAACACCCAGCTCCTCATCCAGAGGGCCCTCAACCCGGCGAAGATATCCTCCATCGTAAGTTCTCCGGACGACGACAAGATCAGGGTATACATGCACCCTGACGAGGTACGCAAGGGTATAGGAAAAGGCGGATGCAACATCCGTCTCGCAAGTATGCTCGTGGGCAAGGAAATCGAGGTCTGGAGAGAAATCGAGCAACAGGACGAGGAGGAAGAGGACGTACTGCTCCAGGATTTCAGCAACGAGATTGACCAGTGGATCATCGACAAGCTCCAGTCCATCGGTTGCGATACAGCCAAGAGCGTTCTCGCCATCCCTGCTGACGAAATAGCAAAAAGGGCCGACCTTGAGGACGAGACCGTTGCAGAGGTTCTTGACATCCTCCGTGCAGAATTCGAAGACTAAACAGAACAGAACAAGTAATCATATATGGCAGAAATACGACTGATCAAACTGACCAAGCAATTCAACATCGGACTGGGAACTCTTGTGGATTTTCTCAAGGGAAAGGGCTTTGACGTGGAGTCCAACCCTAACGCAAAGGTCTCTGACGATGTTCTACCTCTGCTTGCATCAGCATTCGGCGAAGAGCTGAAGGCCAAGATGGAGGCGGAAAAGACCACGATCAAGTTCAAGGAGATCATCGACAATGCGACCCGCAGGAAATCCGACAGGGACGACGATGAGCCTGAGCGTGAGCTCGTAATCAAGAACAATAATTTCTCTGCAGCCCCTGCGAAGGAAACTGCGGTTGCCGCCAGAGAGGCACAGGCAAAGGAAACACAGACAAAGGAAGCCCCTGTCAAGGAAGCTCCCGAAAAGGATGTTCCTGTCAGGGAAGCCGAAGCTCCGGTTCGTGAGCTTGCAGCAGATCAGAGCGTAAAGACTGCCGTCCCTGCAGCGGAAAAGACTGAGGAAAAACCGAGATCTCAGAAACCGACTGAAACCCAGGGTGTGAAGGTGGTTGACAAGATTGACCTCAGTCAGTTCGACAGACGTCCTGCCAGGAAGCCAGACCCGAAGCCTGAATCAAAACCGGAAACCAAGCCTGAATCAAAACCGGAGTCCAAGCCTGAATCCAAGTCTGAGTCCAAGCCTGAGATTGCCGTTTCCGAGCCTCAGCCTCAGAAAGCGGAGCCTCGCGAGATAAAGATCGAGGTCGAGAAACTCAGCGGCCCGAAGGTGGTTGACAAGATTGACCTCAGCCAGTTCGACAAGAAGAAGAACAAGAACAAGGGCAAGCGGGAGCGCATCTCCGGCAATGCAAGCCAGAAGGTGGACGTAAGCAAGGTTGACGGAGTCAATGCACATTCAAGCAGGCAGAACAACAATAACAGGAGAGACAACAATTCCGGAAAGAAGAAGAGGGGCGGCGACGACCGCTTCAACAAGCCTGTACTGAGCGAGGCCGAGCAGGAGGAGATGCAGAAGCAGATCCAGAAGCAGATCAAGGAGACCTACGCCAGGATGAACGAGACCAAGAGCAGGAACTCCTTCGGCGCAAAGCACCGCAAGGACAAGAGGGAGGCCGCCGCAAACAGGATAGCTGAAGAGATGGAACTCCAGGAAATGGAGCAGAAGGTACTGAAAGTGACGGAGTTCGTCACTGTAAACGACCTCGCGACCCTGATGAACAACACCCCTGTCAACAAGGTTATCGCCGCCTGCATGAATCTCGGACTCATGGTGTCCATCAACCAGCGTCTCGACGCCGAGGCCCTCGTGCTCGTAGCTGAGGAGTTCGGATATGAGATAGAGTTCGTGACCGCCGAACTTTCCGAGGCCATAGCCCAGGAAAGCGACGAAGAGGTGGGAGAACTCGTTTCCCGTCCGCCTGTCATAACGGTGATGGGTCACGTCGACCACGGAAAGACATCGCTCCTCGACTACATCAGGAAGTCGAATGTGATTGCCGGAGAGGCCGGCGGAATAACGCAGCACATAGGTGCATACAACGTCAAGTTGCCTGACGGCAGGAGAATCACCTTCCTCGATACTCCGGGACACGAAGCGTTCACTGCAATGCGTGCCCGCGGTGCGAAGATGACCGACCTTGCCATAATCATCATCGCAGCCGACGACGCAATAATGCCGCAGACAGTGGAGGCGATCAACCACGCGCAGGCTGCCGGTGTACCTATGGTATTTGCCATCAACAAGATAGACAAGCCGGGCGCAAACCCTGACAAGATACGCGAACAGCTCTCCACAATGAACATTCTCGTGGAGGACTGGGGCGGAAAATACCAGTGCCAGGAGATCTCGGCAAAGAAGGGAATAGGAGTGGAGGAACTCCTTGAAAAGGTACTCCTCGAAGCGGACCTCCTCGACCTCAAGGCCAACCCTCAGAAG
Source organism: Bacteroidales bacterium (assembly GCA_016293535.1). Taxonomy (GTDB): domain Bacteria; phylum Bacteroidota; class Bacteroidia; order Bacteroidales; family UBA932; genus Cryptobacteroides. The sequence continues at coordinate 21,748 of JAEDEB010000013.1, forward strand.
AGGGGCTCCGGAGCGGTCATCGAGTCAGCCCTCGACAAGGGCCGCGGATATACGGCGACTGTGCTCGTGCAGGACGGAACTATCCACGTCGGAGACTTTATGCTCTGCGGATGCTACTGGGGCCGTATCAAGGCCATGTACAACGAGCGTGGGCAGAAGGTCAGCGAGGCTGGACCATCCACTCCTGTCAATGTGCTCGGTCTCAACGGAGCGCCTACGGCAGGCGAGAATTTCAACATAATGCCTGACGAGAAGGAGGCGAAGGATATCGCCAACAAGCGCGAGCAGCTCATACGCATCCAGGGCATCAAGACCCAGAAGCATATGACTCTCGAGGAGATTGGCCGCCGAATCGCAATCGGAAACTTCAAGGAACTCAACTTCATCGTCAAGGGAGATGTGGACGGTTCGATAGAAGCACTCTCCGACTCCATCATCAAGCTCTCCACCGAGGAGGTCCGCGTGAACGTGATACACAAGGCCGTCGGAGCCATCTCCGAATCCGATATCCTGCTTGCAGCTGCATCGGATGCCATTGTACTCGGTTTCCAGGTACGTCCTTCCGCTAGTGCGCGAAAGCTGGCTGAAAAGGAGCAGATCGAAATCAGGCTCTACTCCGTCATCTACGACTGTATCAACGAAATCAAGGACGGTATCGAGGGTATGCTCGAGCCTGAGCAGAAGGAGGAGATTGTCGGAACCGCAGAGGTTCAGCAGACCTTCAAGATCAGCAAGGTCGGAACCATCGCCGGATGTATCGTCAAGGAAGGAAAGATACTCAAGAGCAACAAGGTACGACTCATCCGCGACGGCATTGTCATCTACACCGGAGATCTCGGGTCCCTCAAGAGGTTCAAGGACGACGCCAAGGAGGTGCTCACCGGCATGGAGTGCGGTCTCAACATCGAGAACTTCAACGACATCAAGGTCGGCGACGTGGTCGAGTCCTATACCGTCATCGAGATAAAGAGGACTCTCTGAGCAAAGAGTACAGTTCTGCCGTGCGACGGGCAGGAGCGACATCGTGCACACGCAGGATGCCCGCTCCCCGCTCCAAGGCGGCGAAATGGACAGCCTGGGTCTCCGGCAGGCATTCTTCCGGAGTCAGGCCCAGAGGCTTGAATATCATACTTTTGCGGGATACTCCCACGAGAATCCTGCGACCGTGGCTCCTGAGAGCCCCCATAGAGTCAAGAAGCTGCCAATTCTGGGCAGGAGTCTTGCCGAATCCGAAACCAGGGTCGAGTATCCAGTCGCTGACGCCGGCTGACTCGGCCCTCGTTTCGAATTCTGTGAAATAAGCGGACACAGCCGCGCAGACATCGCCGCCGTAATCGGAGAAATCAGTAGTTTCCTCAAGGCTGTGCATGGCTACGTATGACAGCCCGTAACGTCCGGCAAGGGCGAGCAGGCCCGGATCCCTGCGGCCGGCATACACATCGTTCACTATCAGCCTGCCATCCTCCACAAATGACGGGAGCGCCTTCACCGCAGCCTCCATCACCCCTGACCAGTAGGTATCTATGGACAGTACCATGGACGGGAATTCGTCGCGGATGAGGCCCAGGACGGGGAGAAGCCGGGCGGTCTCGACTTCCTCACCGACAGCAGGGGCTCCAGGACGCGTGGAGCATGCGCCCAGATCTATGATGTCAGCACCCTCCTCCAGCATCGAAGCTATCCTCTGACGGACGAGTCCGAGGTCCGGAGTCCCGTCGCAACCGAGACAGCGGCTTCCCGCAAAATAGGAGTTGCCGGTAATGTTGACTATGCCCATTATCTGAATTCTGTCCATATAAAGTCTGCATTGATCCGCTGCAAAAATACCATTATTTCCAAAGATGCGCCGGTTATTTTTTGAAGATTACTAACTTCGCGGTTCAACCGGAATCGAAGAATATGTTCATAGTATTGGAAGGCCTTGACGGCGCAGGCAAGTCCACGCAGGTCAGAAAGCTGAGGGAGTACATGGAATCCCTGAGCGGAGCGCTGGACTACATACATTTCCCAAGGTATGATGCACCCGTTTACGGAGAACTCATCAGCCGCTTTCTGCGCGGAGAATTCGGGGACAACGACAAGGTCCATCCCCAGCTCGTAGCCCTGCTTTTCGCAGAGGACAGGCACGGGGCTGCACCTCGTATGAAGCAGGTTCTCTCGGAAGGCGGGAGCATACTCCTGGACCGCTACGTGTGTTCGAACGTGGCATACCAGTGCGCGAAGATTTCCGACCCTGATGAGGCAAGGAGGCTTTGGAAATGGATATACGACACTGAATACGGGGATTTCGGGCTGCCTGTGCCGGATCTCAACATCTTCCTCGACGTGCCGATAGGCTTCGTGGAATCAAGTCTGAAGAAGACTCGCGAGGGAGAGGACAGGGAATACCTTGAAGGGGCTTCCGACATACACGAGGCGGACCTGGAGTTCCAGAAGAGGGTCAGGAAGATGTACCTGGAACAGTGCGGAGAAGACGGCCGGGTGACAAGGGTAGACTGTTCCGATGAACAGGGGCAGATGCTGTCTCCGGATGAGATTTTCGCAAAGATCAAGGCCCTTGTGGATTCACGCTTCGGCCTGCAGAACTGAAAAAAGCTATACAGATGGGCAAGGCATATCTTAGACTGAGACGGTTCTGCGCATGGACGGTAGGAATCGTATTCACAATATCCGGCATACTCAAACTGATGGACCCCGTGGGAACCGGACTCCTGATGGGGGAATATTTCCAGTTCCTTCATATAGGCTTTATGAGAAGACTGGGGATTGCTTCGGGGATGTTCTTCTCCTTCCTCGAGACCTTCACTGGCATTGCCCTCGTGACCGGGGTATGGAGAAAGGCTGCAGCCGTTTCGGCGTCGGTTCTGATGGCTCTGTTTACCCTGCTGACCATCCTGCTTGCAGCATTCAATCCACCAATGGACTGCGGTTGCTTCGGGGAAGTACTTCACCTGACCCATCTCCAGTCCCTGCTGAAGAACATCGTCCTCGACCTTCTGCTTGTGTTTGCCTTCGTGCCATGGCGCGAATTCGGCGAACCCCGCAGAATCAAATACGGCAGTTTCGCCCTCATCAGTCTCAGCTGTCTTCTCTTCGGAATCTACTCGGCCCTCTATCTTCCTCTGGACGACTATACCGACTACCGTCCGGGCGCGATGCTCGCCTCTTCCTCAAAGGCACAGAGCAGCGACGGCTTCAGCGCCAGGTACATATATGAAAAGAACGGAGCCCGCAGAATCATAAGCCTCGAGGACGAGCTGCCCGATGACAGCTGGACCTTCGTCGGGGTGGAGGAAGAAATCGAGGAGATAATACCGTCCTATCCCGTACTGCCAGTCACGGACAACGGCGCAGTCGCAGACTCTCTGGCAGCTCAGGGAGACGTGATTGCCGTATCGGCATACAGCCCCCGCAGGCTCGGGAAAAAGAAAATGGAAAAGATTTACGGGTTCATGGACATGGCTGAATCGGCCGGATACCGTGTTCTGCTGCTGACACTTCGTCCGGAGGCGGGAAGCGGCGGCTACGGCTCTGATTTCCGCGCCCTTGTCGGGCTGAACCGTTCCAACGGAGGTGCCACCCTCATACGCGACGGCGTGATTGTAAAGAAATGGGCACGCAGAAATCTGCCGGACCGGGATACACTCGAGGAACTTCTGACACAGGACCCGATGGAAACCACAGCCGACAGCGAAAGCCGCGGGAAACTGCTCTTCCAGTCATTCCTGCTCTACAGCTTTGCCGTACTCCTGCTCCTGTGATTTGCCCCGTAAACCGGTTACTGCAATTGCAGTAAGCCGGTTACTGTGATTTGCCCCGTATTACTGTACAATAATGTAAACATCGTCGCCCGGGGCGGCATACTGAAACTGCTCGCGGGCGAAGCGTTCGAGGGAATCGCGGTCGGACTTCAGGGTCTTGATTTCCCTGTCCATCTCCTCTATCCTTCGGTTGTAGTACTCTATCTGCCTTTCCTGGCGTCTTATGTCAATCCCGGCCCTTATCCAGGTAAAGAAATTCGTACCCGGAAGGAAGCTCATGAGCAGAAGGGCAACAAGAAGGGAAATGAGCATGAACCTGAGGAAGGAGCCCCTCTCCCCCTCGAAAGCTGACCTTAGAAATTCCCTTGCTGTCCTGCGTTTTTCCGGCATAAATTGCAGATCTAATGTTTCAGATGCCCACAAAATTAATGATTTCCCTTCAGAGGCGCATCATTTTTTCATACATTTGCAGTCTGTGACAACTGACAGAAATCAAATTGAAACAGATATGAAACCTACACTTCTAGTACTCGCAGCGGGAATGGGCAGCCGATACGGCGGGCTCAAGCAGATGGACGGACTTGGTCCGAACGGAGAGACCATTATCGACTATTCCATATATGATGCAGTCCAGGCGGGCTTCGGAAAAGTCGTGTACATAGTACGCGAATATTTCAGGGAGCAGTTCGAAGAGGTAGTGCGCCAGAAATACAGCAAGGTAAAGTGCATAGACGGAGAGCCGCTGGAGTTCCGCTTCGTGGTTCAGGAACTCGACAAGATACCTTCAAGGTTCACCCTCAATCCCGAACGCCAGAAACCTTGGGGAACGGCTCACGCCGTACTTATGGCCAAGGACGTCATCAATGAACCTTTCGCGGTCATCAACGGTGACGACTATTACGGAAAGGACTCGTTCAGGATACTCGGAGACTGGCTCAGGGCCCACGAAGGCTCTCAGGGGCTTTACAGCATAGTCGGCTTCGAACTTGACAACACACTTTCCGAATCCGGCGGAGTATCACGCGGAATCTGTGCATACGATGCCTCCCAGCACCTGACCGACGTCGTGGAACACCACAACATCAAAATTGAAGAGGACGGAGTGGTCCGCGGCGACAACTCAGTGAGCGGCAGCCACGTTGAACTTGACGGAAAGGCACTCTGTTCGATGAACATGTGGGGATTCACCCCGGACTATTTCAAGCGCAGCGAAGCCATCTTCGAAAAGTTCATGGAAGAAAACAGCATGGAACTCAAGAAAGAGTACTACATCCCTTACGCTGTCGATTGCATGGTCAAGGCCGGAGAGGCCGCCTGCGACGTGCTCTCCACCCCGTCAAGGTGGTTCGGAGTGACCTTCAAGGAGGACAGGCCTGGCGTTGTAGCCAAGTTCAGGGAATTCGCCGAGAACGGCATATATCCTTCACCACTGTACACACGCTGACATATGGAAAGAAACATTTACAGGAGGGTGATCAATGTCATCCTCCTCTTCGTTGCCGGATGCCTCGTGGCCCAGCTTGCCGGAGTGCTCATCATCCGACTTTTTGGAGAGGAAATGTTCATGAAATACGGAATGCTCGTATCCTATCCCCTGATGTTCATTCCGGCAATGGCATACAATGCCGCCGAAAGCCGCAAGGGAAAGTTCTTCGGAAGGGGCTATGACCTCGACAACAACCATTTCGAACCCCTGGACTTCAGTTCCTGCGCCATACTCGTATCCCTTGCAACAGTAGCGACTTCCTTCATAACTGACCCGGTGACAGAAATGCTCCCGGAGATGCCGCAGAACTTGAAGGATACGATGGAGAACCTCATTGACGGTCCTCTCTGGGTGGCCGTGCTGAGCACCTGCGTCCTTGCCCCTTTCTTCGAGGAATGGCTTTGCAGGGGAACCGTGCTGAGAGGCCTGCTCGCAAAGATGAAACCTGTCTATGCGATACTCCTTTCCGCCCTCTTCTTCTCGCTTATCCATCTGAATCCATGGCAGGGCATCCCGGCCTTCGTTCTGGGCTGTCTCTTCGGATGGGTTTACTACAGGACCGGATCCCTCAAGCTCACTATGCTGATGCACTGCGTGAACAATTCCGTAAGCGTGCTGGTTTCCAGAATATTCGGATCGGAAATCGAATCCTTCCGGGCGCTCTTCGAAAGCGGTCTCAACTACTGGGCTGTATACGTCTGCTTTGCCCTGATGCTCGCCCTCATACTCAAATCCCTCAGCAGGATATCACCTGAAGGACTCGACAAGGGCGAGAGCATCTGATTTGCCTACGTCAATGATGCGCAGCCCCTCAGCCACATAGGCGCGTATGCAGTGGTTTGCCGCATTTTCCAGATAAAAATCCATTACAGGAAATGCTCCCCCGCCCATAAGGTCGAAAACCTTGTCCGACATCACGTGAATTCCTGAAAAGGCGTAGCTCCTGCAACGGGAAGGGTCGAGATCCGGGTAGGGCGAGCGGATTTCCCCTGTTTTCATGTTCATCCATCCCCTGAGCCGGAGTTCGTCGTCGAAGAGCAGGCGGCGGGAAGAATCCCTTTCGCTGACGACAAGGGTGGCGAGGTCATCGGGCCTCAATGCCGCCTCGAGGGCGGACAGGTCGAGGTCGGAGAGTATGTCCACATTGTGGAGGAGAAAATGTCCCGATCCTTCGAGAAATCCGCGTGCATTGGAAACTGCGCCGCCGGTGTCGAGCAGGAGAGCCCTCTCGTCCGAGATATGGACACCTCTTCCGGGCAGCGGACTTATGCCCTCGGTACGTGCGAGATAATCCTCGACCATATCTGCGAAATGATGGACATTGACCGTAACGTCATCGTAGCCGAAAGATTTCAGTTTGTCGAGCACATGGCGCAGAAGGGGCTCGCCCGCGACGGGAACGAGGGCCTTGGGCATTTTGTCAGTCAGCGGACGCAACCTGGTTCCCAGACCCGCCGCGAATATCATGGCTTTCTTCATTTTCAAAGCTTAGGAATATGCCTTCAAAGTATGCGTTCCATGCCGCGTTCGCGATGGACAAGGCGGACGCGAATCCTGTCCCCGAATTTCTCCTTCAGATGCGCCGCAGCGTGCTCCGCGCAATACACTGAACGGTGCTGGCCTCCCGTACAGCCGAAGAAAACGGAAAGATGGCTCAGTCCCCTCTCCAGAAAACACTCGGCATGGGCGTCCACCAGCGGAAGCGCGTGAGAGAGGAATTTGTCCACCTCGGCTCTCGCCTCTAGAAATTCAATGACGGGACGGTCCAGACCTGTAAGATTCCTGTACTCCGCATAGCGGCCCGGATTGTCCATCCCTCTGCAGTCGAAGACATAACCTCCACCGTTCCCGCTCAGGTCGTCAGGTATGCCCTTGCGGTATGAGAAACTCATCACGTCGATATACAGGACGCCCGGGACCGTTTCTGAGGGAAGTTCCGCGCATTTCGCGGAACCGGGTCTCTTCCTGACAAGTTCGGAAAGCAGCCCCGCAAGATAAGGAAAAGGCTCGACGGACGGGCCTTCGAGTATGGCGGACAGATTGTCGAGAGCAAAAGGTATGGAGCTTATGAAATGGGCTTTCTTCTCCACAAGTCCCCGGAAGCCGTAACAGCCAAGCACCTGCAGAGTCCTGAAAAGCACGAAGAAACCCAGCCTGCGACGGAAGAGTTCCCTGTCCACGGGCACAAGGGCACTCAGGGCTTCCAGATAGGTTTCCACGAGTTCCTCCCTGAAGGCTTCGGGAAATGCCGCCTTTGCCTGCCATACGAAAGAGGCAAGGTCATATTCCAGAGGGCCTTTCCTGCCTCCCTGGTAATCGATAAGATACGGCTGCCCGTCACGCAGCATTATATTTCTGGACTGGAAGTCCCTGTACATGAAATAATCGGCCGGAGATTTCAGAAGTTCGTCCGCAAGCAGTTCGAATTCGTCCTGGAGACGGTTTTCGTCGAAGTCTATGCCCGATGGTTTGAGGAAGCAGTATTTGAAATAGTCCAGGTCGAAGAAAACCGACCTTCTGTCGAAAGCGGAAAGAGGCCAGCAGAGGGAGAAGTCAAGTCCCCTTGCACCCAGAACCTGGACTTTCGGCAGCAGGGCGACAGTCCTGAGCACTGCCTGTCTGTCATCCAGACGCGAGAAGAGAGAAACATCCCCGAGGTCTTCCTGAAGATAGCACAGCCCGTCACGGCTTACCCCATAGATTTCCGGAACCGGAAGTCCCTGTTTTCTAAAGTGTTCGGAAAAGGCTATGAAGGCACGGTTCTCAGCCGCCTCAGTCCCCTGGACTGCCACTGCGGAGAAAGTCCCTGCGCTGATACGGAAATAGCGGCGGTTGCTGCCCGATGCGGCTATGGGGACGACTTTCTCAGGAGCGATGCCGAAGTGCCTTGCAAATAATGATTCCATAGCCACAAAATTAAGCATTTACTGGAAAATGCCTATATTTGTGAGTTTTATAACAATTGTAGACCGTCTATGAAAGACATAGCATATTGCTCGGACAAATACCAATACACAATGGGAAAGTCCTTCTTCGACAGCGGAAGGCAGGACACCATTGCAGTTTTCAACCTTTTCTACAGAAAGGCCCCTGAAAACAACAACTGGGCTGTTGTAAGTGGCACAGACGAGGTGATAGAGATGGTGTGCAGCCTTGGGGACAAGGATGCGTCATTCTTCGAGAAATTCCTTCCTGGACCTGAATATGCAGAATTCAGGGAGTACCTCGCCGGAATGAAGTTCACCGGCAACGTATATGCGATGCGCGAGGGAGAGATAGCCTTCCCGAACCAGCCGATAATCATCGTCGAGGCCCCACTGGTCCAGGCCCAGATACTCGAAACCCCTATGCTGTGCATAATGAACCATCAGATGGCCGTCGCAACCAAGGCATCCCGCGTATGCAGGGCCACCAACCGTCCGGTCAGCGAGTTCGGTTCCCGCCGCGCTCACGGTCCATGGGCCGCAATCTACGGAGCGAAGGCGGCGATCATTGCGGGATGCGCCAACACCTCGAACATTCTTACAGGTGCATATTTCGGCGTCGGAAGCACAGGCACTATGGCCCATAGCTATGTAACCTCGTACGGATGCACGGTGGACGGGGAATACACCGCGTTCGACAACTACATAAAGACTCACAGGAGCGAACCGCTCATAATGCTCATAGACACCTACGACACCCTCCGCTGCGGAGTGCTCAACGCCATCAGGGCGTTCCGCGACAACGGTATCGACGACAGCTATCCTTACGGATACGGAGTTCGTCTGGACAGCGGAGACCTTGCATACCTTTCCATCGAGGTTCGCAGGATTCTGGATGAGAACGGATTCCGCGGATGCAAGATATTCGCCACCAACTCCCTGGACGAATACCTCATCAGCGACCTTGAAAGGCAGGGCGCCTGCATAGACTCCTACGGAGTGGGCGACGCTATCGCCACCAGCAAGGCTGCACCTTGCTTCGGCAACGTGTACAAGCTCGTGATGATAGGGGGCGAGGCCGTGATGAAGATGTCGGAAGACAGAATCAAGACCATCAACCCGGGATTCCAGATTACCTGGAGAATAAGCAAGCAGTACGAGAAGGAAGGGGAAATATTCAAGGCTGACGTCACCTGCCTTAGGGACGACGGGCTTTGCCGGGACATAGAGGCCGGAAGGGAATTCACTATATGCGACGAATTCGACAGATACAAATACAAGACCTTCGCAGCTGGTGAATACTCGGCAAAAGCTCTGCAGGTCAAGGTAATAGAGAACGGCGTCCGCTGCGTTCCCGTACATTCTCTACAGGAGAAGAGGGACTACTACAGGGAAAACCTCAGTCACCTCAGTCCCAGCGAGCGAAGGCTCATCAACCCTCACTACTACAAGGTGGATATTTCCGATGACCTCTACAATGCCAAGAACGGCATCATGGACAGGCTGATGAAGGAAATCAACAGTTTCAAAATCTGACGGAACACTCGATTCAATATGAAAAATGATCCCGCAATCATAGTCGTGGACATGCTCTACGATTTCATAGACGGTTCGCTTGCCTGCCTCAACGCAGAGCAGGCCGTAGCCAATACCGCCGCTTTCGTTGGAAGGACAGGCTGCGAGGGTGACAAGGACCTGGAGATACTCGACACCTGCCCTGTTCTTTTCATAAGGGACCACCATCCCGCAGACCACTGCTCATTCAGTGAGAACGGAGGGATATGGCCGGTCCACTGCGTCAAGGGCACGCGCGGAGGAGAAATCCATGAGGCTCTCCGCTGTTTCGTGGATGAGGATCTCACCTTCGACAAGGGCTGCGACAGGAATATGGAACAGTACTCCGGCATCGATGGCAGGAATGCTGCCGGGCAATCCCTCGGGGAGATTCTGGAAATGATGGACACGAAGAATGTCTATGTATGCGGCATCGCGACTGAATACTGCGTTCGCAACACCTGCGAGGACCTCCTGAAGGCCGGATTCACCGTACACGTACTCACGGACTGCCTTGCCTATGTGGATGAGCAGGGTCACAGAAAAGCCCTCGAGGAGATGGAAGCCGAGGGTATGATTCTTGAACAAGGGAACTGATTGCATATATGAGAAAATGGGCCGGCAAGATACTCGTCCCGGCAGTAATGCTTGGAATTGCTGCCGTCCAGTCCTTCGGGGTGGACGCGGGTCGCGTATTGCGCTGGTATATCCCGGAGACTGCAGATAGCAGCCTTGTCGCAGCGAGCTCGGCGAAGGACTCCCTGCCGGTAGGGCGCGACAGCGTTGCAAGTCCCGGAGACAGCCTCACCGAATACGGCGACAGCCTCAGCCCGGCCGATTCTGTCCTCAGAGCAAAGCTGGACAGCATACGTTTCAGGACAGACAGCCTGTTCATCGACTCCGTAAGGGCGAAAATCGACAGTTTCGGCTATGACTACATAGATTCATCCTGCCTTGCAAGGCTGGACTCGCTCGAGAATCTGTACGCCGAGCCACCCTTCGACCCACGCGATACCATAGTCATTCCGGACAGCCTTGAGTTCAAGGACCCTTTCAAGTACCGGTACTACTATGCCATCAAGGATACAGGCATACTCCGTCAGACAAGGGACTCCCTGCTGGCTATTCCCGACTCCGTCGAACTGGCAAAACTCGACTCCCTGTGGATAAAGGACTCCACTGAAGTGGCGCAATGGCGCTTCAACGTCTGGTACGGCAGTCTCTCACGCAAGGAGAGGAAGAAATACGACTATGAGCAGGCTCTACCGGGCAAGATTGCCAGGATGGACAGCATAATGAACCGCAAGGACAGCATCAAGGCCTACAAGGACAGCGTAAAGGAGAGCACTCCGCGCATACTTGAGACCTACATTCTGCCTGACTCGCTGCAGTACAAGAGAATAGTGCTCTGGAAGCACGTCCCGAAGACCAATGACGTGAGGCTTGAAACGCTTGACACCACTTATAACTATCATTTCTTCGACTATCCTTTCTACAAGGAGGATGTAGAGGTCAGCTACCTCGGAGTCGTGGGTTCGCCTGTCCAGAACTACAACTACTTCAAGCGCAGGGAAGAGGAGAACGTGGGTTTCTACTCCCCTCTTCAGGTATATTCATATACCCCTTCCACACTGCTGCAGTACAATACCAAGACTCCATACACGGAGCTGGCCTACTGGGGAACCCTTCTGACCACCTCCACGAAGGAAGAGTCCAACATCAAGATTCTGACCACCCAGAACATAACCCCGAACCTGAACATCAACCTCGAATACCACCGCTATGGCGGCAAGGGACTGCTCCAGAACGAGAGCACCGACAACAGGACGGCGGTCGTGGCGACCAACTACGCGGGCAAACGCTATCTGATGCACGCGGGATACATATACAACAAGGTCGGCAGGACGGAAAACGGAGGAGCGATGGACCAGACCGAGGAATTCAACTGGATCAAAGACACCACGGTCACGGATGTCAGGGAGATAGACGTCAGGCTCTCCGAGGCCAAGAGCCTCGTCAAGAAGCACACATTCTTCCTTGACCAGAGTTTCAGGATTCCTTTCAGCTCGCTCTCCGGGCGTAAGGAACGCAAGGCAGAGAAGGCCTACAAGGACAGTCTGATGCAGTTCGGAGACAGCACCGAGATTGCCGAATACCTCGAGTATGAGAAAGCTGCCGAAGCCGCGAAGGCCGCTGCCGACACGGTGTACAAGAACGTAACCAGCGCATATTTCGGACACAGCAGCGAGTTCAGTTCATTCAGGAGGGTATATAACGACAACATCGCAAGCGGCGACAGCAAGGGCAGGGATTTGTACAGGGATTTCTACTATAATCCCACCAAATCCTTTGATTCCCTAAGGGTTATGAGACTGGAGAACAGGATTTACATGCGCCTCCAGCCGTGGAAGGCCGACGGCATTGTTTCCAGGATAGACGCGGGAATAGGAGACAAGCTCCTGGGCTACTATGACTTCACGCCCGACACCTATCTCGGGGCAAAGAGCAATGTCATACGCAATTCCCTGTATGCCTATGCGGGGGTTCAGGGACAGTACAGGAAATACCTGCGCTGGGATGCGGAAGGACAATATACCTTCCTCGGCCACGAACTCAACGACTTCTCGATCAATGCGAACGTGGACCTTAACTTCTATCCTTTCAGGAGGTACAGGACAAGTCCTCTGAACATCTACGCCCGTTTCAGCACATCCCTGAAGGAACCGGACTACTATGAGGAGCATATCCATACCAACCATTTCGTATGGGACAATGACTTCAGGAAGGTCTCACGCACCAAGGTAGAAGCCGGTGTGAGCATCCCGAGATTCGGATTCTCGGCCGATGTCGGCTATGCACTTCTGAGCAACAACATATATTACGATACCCTGGCCATAGTGCGCCAGAACAGTGCTCCAATGAGCGTCATAAGCGCCTCGCTGAGGGAGGACTTCACCATCTGGAAATTCCATTTCGAGAACAGAGCCCTGCTCCAGTTCTCTTCGAATGAAGAGGTGATGCCTCTACCGCTCCTGGCCCTCAACCTCAGGTACTATTTCCAGTTCAACGTCGTGAAGAATGTGATGCAGATGCAGGTCGGAGCCAACGCCTTCTTCACTACCCGCTGGCACGCTCCCGCATACAATCCCGCCCTCGGAGTTTTCCACAACCAGAAGGAGGCAAAATACGGAAACTGCCCGTACATCGACGCCTTCATCAACATTCAGTGGAAACGAGCCTGCATCTTCCTCAAAGTCGTGAACGTCAATATGGGATGGCCTATGGACAAGACCGACTATTTCAGTGCCCACCACTATATCAAACCCGTACGCGCTTTCAAGTTCGGCATATTCTGGCCATTCTACACCAAGCCGGCCACGAAGGCGGCTGGAAGCGCCGGCGGAGCTAAAAGCGGTGGTCTTTCCGGCGGTCCAGGCGGCAGAGCGGGTATGAACTCTCGCCTTGATTCCTCCTTCTGATGACTGAAAGATCGGCAAGAATAATCAGACTGATACTTTGTCTTGTAGCGATGCTGACCCTCTGGCGTCCCCACAACGGGAAAAGGAGCGGTCGTGAAAGTGCATTCGAGGGCAGGGAACTGAGATGCGCAATCTCGACCGGCAAGAATCTGAGGGCCTCTCTGAAATATGGACTCCACTATGAAATGCTCCAGGATTTCGCAGACAGGAACTGCTGCAGCGTCGTCATCTGCGAAATCAACGACTCCACCGACTATGCGGATTCCCTGAAGCACGGCGCATTCGATATCGTGGCTGTCCGCACTGACATGGACTCGAGCGCCATCGACGGAGTGACTTATTCCTGGAGTTACGACGGATCCCACGCCTTCATCATGTCAAGAAAGAATCAGAATGAAATGAGATACCTCAACAGGTGGCTGGCATGCCTTGCCGCAAATGGGGAACTTGACACGATGACGGACATGTTCTCGGTCAACTACGATCCTGTCAAGAAGGCAGCGGAAGGCGTAAGGCTCAGACGCCTGAGCCCCTATGACCAGATAATCAGGAAATATGCCGCCACTCTGGGATGGGACTGGAGGTTGCTCGCTGCCCTTATCTACCAGGAATCCAAATTTACCATAAACAACGTGTCACCGCGCGGGGCCGTGGGCCTGATGCAGGTAATGCCATCTACTGCAAGACGCTACGGGTTTGAGAATCTGCTCGACCCGGAAGAGAACATCAAGGCGGGCACCACCAATATCAGGCGCATACGGGACAAGTACTTCAACGGGGATTTCGAGGAGGCTGACAGGGACTGTTTTACCCTCGCCGCGTACAATGCAGGTGTAGGCCGCATAAGCGACTGCCGCAAACTGGCCGGACATCTGGGCCGAAATGACAGGAGTTGGGAAGATGTGCGCGCGACCATACCTCACATGAGGGACGATGAACTTCTGGATACCACCGATGTGGTAAGCCACGGTCATTTCAACGGCAGCGAGACCATAGCCTATGTGGATTCCGTAATGGAATTATACGATGCATTCTGCATCATCTGCCCCGACCGGCACTAATTGACCCTGACCGTGTCGGCAGGATCGACCTTGGATATGAAATGGGTCGGAATCAGCAGAAACAGCATTATCACTGAATATGAAAGGGCGTCGGTCAGGAGAACCGTAAGCGGGTTAAGGCTGACTGGCACATAAGAGACGAAATAATTCTCCGGATCGAGGGGAATCAGATGTGTCGAACCCTGAACCAGGCAGAAGGTCAGGGCCAGTGCATTGCCAGCAAGCATAGCAAGCAGCACTATCCTCGACGCACTGTTGAGGAAGACCCTTCTGATGTCCCTGTTCTTCATTCCGAGGGCCTTGAGCAAGCCTATGGTGGAAATGTTCTCAAACAGAATGATGAGCAGGCCTGAAATCATGTTGAAGCCCGCCACCACGGTCATCAGAATGAGAATGACAAGAACATTCAGGTCTATCACATCGAGCCATCCGAAAAGAGTTGAATACGTGGATGCTGAGGAGCGTGCGAAGACGGCGTCGTCATCCTCTCCCCTGTATGCGGAAAGGCGGAATCCTGCCTCCGCCTCCAGTTCTGTCAGTCTCCTCCTCGAGCGGCACTGCGGCTTCACCCTCAGTTCAAAGGCTGAAACATCATCCGCCGACCAGCCGTTGAGTCTCTGAAAATCTGCCAGAGACCCGTAAACAACGAGCTGGTCAGTTCCGCCAAGTATGCCTTCATAGACAGAAGCCACCGTGAAATTCCTCAACTTAACGCTCTCTCCCACGAAATAGCATAGCATCCTGTCACCCACCTCGAGGGAAAGGAGTTCGGAAAGTCTTACGGGTATGCTGACTGCAAGACGCCCCGTGTCAGCCGGGTTCGGAACAGCCTTGAACATCACCCCGTGGATATTGTCCCCCGCCTTGACAAGACCCGCGCGGTATATCACTGGCATAACTTCCTCGACTTCTGGCATTTCCTCAAGATAAGGCAGGTATGCTGCGTTGCGACTGATGTGCTCGTCCTCGCTGAGATAGTCCTGATGAATGGGAACGACCTGTATGTCACCGCTGATGTCAGCTGCTCCCTTGCGTATCTCGCGTCTGAATCCGGCACTGACAGCCATCGCGACTATCATCACAAGATAGCTGACAGCAATGCAGACCGTGGCGAGAGTGCTCCTGACATTAAGTCGGGAAGCTATGAAGGAGGCTGTACCCATAGTTTGCAAAGTTATGAAAATATGCCCATCTTTGCCCGCCGTAAAAGAAAAATGGGCAAGACAACAGGATTCTTCAGGACGTGGATGCTCCCCATCTCGATGGCAACAGGCATAGCTGCATACCTGCTGTACAGAATTCTGCCCTTTCTCCATCCCTTGGGTCCCTTTGCAGCCGCCTGCATCTCCCGCATCCAGCCGGTGCTCATCTTCGCGATGCTCTTTCTGTCATTCTGCAAGATTTCTCCATCGCAGCTGAGATTCAGGAAATGGCATATATGGCTGCTGCTTATACAGGTATCATCCTTTCTCGCCCTTGCGGGGATCGCCCGTGTCCTCCCCTGCGGACGTTTTCTCCCCGTCATTGAGGCCGGCATGCTCTGTATGATATGTCCTACCGCCACAGCAGCCGCAGTGGTGACAGACAAGCTCGGAGGCGATGTTCCCGGACTGATAAGCTACACCATTCTTATCAACATCGCAAACGCCGTCACAGTGCCTCTGATTGTGCCTCTCCTTCATCCCGACGCCGGGATGTCCTTCATCGGGGCCTCCCTTGCGATAATGTCGAAGGTATTCCCCACCCTTATCTGTCCCGCACTGCTTGCCTGGCTTGTGAGATACTGCTTCCCTGTCATTCACGGGAAGATACTCCTCATGAAAGATGCGGCCTTCGATATCTGGGCCGTTTCGCTTTGCCTCGCCATACTGATGACAGTCAGGGCAATATGGCACAGCGGCACCGGATTCGGCATACTCGCAGCCATCGCGGCGGCTTCCCTTCTCTCCTGCATCATACAGTTCGCTGCAGGCAGAAGAACAGGGAAAAGATACTCTGAGGAGATTGCCGCGGCCCAGGCCCTGGGACAGAAGAACACAGTTTTCGCAATATGGACGGGATACAGTTTCATGGACCCGGTAAGCGCTGTCGCCGGCGGATTCTACAGCATCTGGCACAACATCTATAACAGCTGGCAGCTCTACAGGAAACAGCAGAACGACCTACTTGAGAGAGTCGAGTCTGGCCTTGGCACTCGCTGATTCCCCTTCCGGACCGTACTTGACCATCATAGGGAGGTATTTCTTCATCAGCTTGACATTGCGGGTCTGCATCGCATATATGCTGCAGTTCCTTATGGCCGGATAGCAGTCCGGCTTGATTTTCAAGGCCTTGTCGAAATACTTCAAAGCCTTGGCGTGGTCCTTTTCCAGCATGTGACAGGAGCCCAGATCTACAAGGAAATCCGTATTCTTCCTGAAATGGCCCAGCATAAGCGACGAAACCTTCTTCAGCGCCGCTATGGCCTCTGGGGTTCCTATGGTGAAATAGCTTACGCAGAACTCCTGTACGAGTGCGCAGAACAAGTCATCATCCACAG
This sequence comes from Bacteroidales bacterium, assembly GCA_016293535.1. GTDB lineage: Bacteria > Bacteroidota > Bacteroidia > Bacteroidales > UBA932 > Cryptobacteroides. The sequence goes on from JAEDEB010000013.1 coordinate 38,552, forward strand.
TCTCCACTCCGGGACTGGTCCAACTGTGTTTCCGGGACATATATTCGGATATGAGTTCCAGCAGCGAGTCGCTCGACAGCAGGGGCGCTTCCTGTTCATAGGCAATCAGAGCAGTAATCTTGGATGCCCTCAGGTCCAGCCTTTCCGGATAGAGCAGGGTTGCCTTCTCCATGTTCCTGAGAGCCTTGCCGAAGACGCTGTCATCGAATACCGGAACCTGATAGTAGTAAACCGGTGCTCCGGTGCTGTCCTTCAGGGTCAGCAAAGGTTCCGCTCCGAGATACTTCTTTCCCGTACGCGGCTGCACCTCGAAACTTCTCGACTTGTCAAAATAGTAGTTGAAACGCGCGGTCAGAAGATCCACATCCGAGGAATCCACGGCCGCCCATTTGTCAAGAAGGGTCTCCACCCCTACTCCTGAGGGCCCCAGCCTGGCAACAAGCCTTTCATACCTTGCCTTGAAATCCTCCTGAGAGTTTCCTCCGGCATTAGACTGCGCATACGCCCTGAACCCGGACGAAAGCAGAAAAAGCGGCATCAGCACTGCCGCGAACAGTTTCATCTTCATTTTATGTCCATTCTGATCCTCCGCGCCTGAGGGTGGAGGCTGTTCGTACGGTTCCCGAGATTCTTGACGAATCCGAGGGGAACACCCTTGTATGTAAGCATGACAATACCCCGTGGAGAGTCCGGGAGTACGAGCGCATCCTTATGCAGAAAAGCCAGAGCCGCAGCCTTGTCCACGGGCGTTTCCTTGAAAGCCCCGCGTCTGAGCCGTATGCATAGCGCAAGATCCTCGTCCGGGACCAGATCCTTTCCCTTGAGCGTTCCGACAGCACAGCCTCTCGATAGGAGAGGAAGCGCTGAGGACACCGTATCGGCAAGCCCTGAAATACACTGAGGCACAGCGGTTATCATATCCGATCGCAGTTTCAGGTCCATAGGAACGTCGAACAATCCTTCCGCGTCCAGACCCGTAATAAGCCCGCCCGCGCGCCGTCCTCCCTGCTGCCGTCCTCCCTGCTGCTGTCCGCCATGCTGCCGTCCTCCCTTTCTGTCAGTCCAGCGCTCTTCCCCGGCATGCCCGCCGCAAAGGTTTTTCAGCATTACGGCGCAGTACTGTCCCTCGCCCGGAACAAAACCCGGAACCAAGGTCTTCGAAGACAGCTTCTCTGCGCCGAGGCTGGAGCATATCCAATCCACGTTGCCGTCGTTCTCGCAGTTGTTGAAGGTACAGGTCGAATAGATCATCACACCGCCCGGAGCGAGCGACGGCCATACGTCCGCGACTATGCGCCTCTGCCTTTCCGCGCAGAGTTTCACATTCTCGGGGGACCATTGGGCAAGGGCCTCCGCATCCTTACGGAACATCCCCTCTCCGGAGCAGGGCACGTCAGCCACAATAATGTCGAAGAAGGAATCCAGTTTCGCGAAAGCCGAAGGGTCGGCACAGGTCACCACCACGCAGGGGTCTCCCCATCGGCCGACATTGTCAGCCAGAACGGTCGCCCTGTTCCTCATCACCTCGTTGGAAACGAGTATGAACCCGTCACCCAATTCGCCGCGAAGGCTGGCCGCAAGGTCGGTGGTCTTCCCGCCGGGCGCTGCACAAAGATCCAGCACCCTCAAAGGGCGTCCCAGCCGGGAAAAACGGGGGAGCATATCCCTGAATGCGCTGCCCACGTACATAGCCGAGGAATCCTGCACATAATATACGCCGCTGTGAAAGAGAGGATGGAGTGTGAATACGGGGCGTTCCCTGAGCATGCGCCCGTAGGGACTCCACTCCACCGGAGTCGAGCCTTCGAGTATGGGCAGATGAACCCCTTCCGACTTGAAGGGATTGAGACGCAGCGAAACTGAGGCAGTTTCGTCGAGGGCACGGACCACTGTCGGCAACTTGTCCTCACCCAGCGCCTCTGAAAGCATGCTGAGGAATTCACCTTTCAGTTCCATCTCCCCGTCAGACCTTCATATTCTTGAGCATCTCCGGATCGACACCCTCGGGCATCCTTCCTTCCGACATCGCAACAAGACCGTCGACAAGCTTGTCCAGCCCCTCCTGCAACTTTTTGCCAATCATCATCTTCATCATAAAGTTGAGTTCGGCTTCCATCTCGATGGAGAAGGCGGTCTTGTATGGGTCACCGGTGGAACCGAAGTTCAGACCCACATGGAAGGGAACAGGAGAATTTCCCCAGTCTACCAGACCGATATATGAATAAGGTATGCGCTGCTGCACCTTGGCGCCTATGCAGAGGCCCTGGAAATTGACAGTAATCGTATCATAGTCAGCCTCGACCATACTCTTCTTGTCTTCGGGAAGCATTTTCGTGAAATTGGTCATATCCACGAAGCTCATATAAAGTTCATACGGCGGTTTTGACACCGTCCCTGTCTTGCTCTTGTATTTTTCCATATATTTGTGCCCGGCCTTCAGAACGGCCGTTCCGCAAAGATAGGAATATTATGCACAAGATATATTTCGAGAAACGTTGCATATGCATATGCACCCCTGCTGACCAGCAGCTCTCCAACCCCAATGCGGTAACCTTCTGTCCCGGCAACCGGTACGGCATACATGCGCTCGTCAATATGGTCGAGGCCTCGGAATCTCTCGGAATGGTCTATGTGCCCGCGGAGGACCCCGAAGATATGTACAGGAAGGTATGCGCCGAATTCGTGGAGGTCACCGCCGGCGGAGGTCTGGTTTCCAACCGCAGGGGCGACTACCTGCTCATACGCAGGAACGGGCTGTGGGACCTGCCCAAAGGACACCTTGAGCCGGGCGAGGACATAGAGGAATGCTCCATGCGCGAAGTCAGGGAGGAGACAGGGGTGAACGAGCTCTCGCTACGGGGACTCATCTGCGTTACCGACCACTGCTACAGACGCGCCGGAATGTGGCATCTGAAGCACACATGGTGGTACGATATGCTATACACTGACCCCACGGACCTCACGCCCCAGCTGGAAGAGGACATAGCCAAGGCAGCCTGGGTAGCCAAATCCAGCCTTCCGGCATATCTCACCAACACCTATCCCTCAATTCAGGAAGTCTTTCGCGAGGCAAATTAATGTAAAAAAACCTTAGCCGGTCTGAAACAAAATACAGAAATGCCCGTATATAGATTAGATTGTGTACAACTTTTGACCGACGATGAAACTTTCGCAGTTCCAATTCGATCTTCCCGCAGAGAAGATCGCCAAGAATCCCCCGAGGTGGAGGGATGAGTGCAAGCTGATGGTTCTCCACAAGGATACGGGAGAAATCGAGCACAAATTGTTCAAGAACATCATTGACTACTACGGAAAGGGCGACACCTTCGTATTCAACAATACAAAGGTTTTCCCGGCACGTCTCTCCGGAAACAAGGAAAAGACAGGCGCCAACATCGAGGTGAGCCTCCTCAGGGAACTCAACAGGGAGCAGCGCCTGTGGGATGTGATTGTAGACCCCGCAAGGAAGATCAGAATAGGGAACAAGCTCTATTTCGGCGAGGACGAGAGCCTTGTGGCTGAGGTAATAGACAACACCACTTCCAGGGGTCGCACGCTCCGCTTCCTGTTCGACGGAAGCTACGAGGAATTCAAGTCCGCCCTCTTCTCGCTTGGGAAGACCCCTCTCCCGATTTGGGTCAAACCAGAGCCGGAGCCTCAGGACGCAGAGAACTACCAGACCATCTTCGCTGAAGTGGAGGGAGCGGTAGCTGCGCCGGCAGCGGGCCTGCATTTCAGCCGCGAGCTCTTCAACAGGATGATTCTCAAGGATATAAACAAGGCGTTCATAACCCTGCACATGGGCATAGGACATTTCCGCAATGTTGACGTCGAGGACCTTTCCAAGCACAAGATGGACTCGGAAAGGCTCATCATCAACCCGGAAACAGCCAAAATCATCAACGACACCAAACGCTCGAAGCACCAGGTTCTCGCTGTGGGCGTGACCGTGACGAGAGGGCTCGAGACCTATGTCACCACCAACGACGAGGTCAACGCCTACGACGGATGGACCAACAAGTTCATCTTCCCTCCATACAGGTTCGCCATTCCTACTTCCATGGTCTCCAACTTCCACAGGCCCGGCTCCACCATGCTTATGTCCGTGGCAGCATTCGGCGGCTATGAAAATGTGATGAAGGCTTACAGGGAAGCCCTCGAGGGAGACTACCTCTTCGGTCCATACGGAGATGCGCTCCTTATGATCTGAGCCGCGTAACTGTCCGATTTGACAATCCTTCATACAGATTTGACAAAACTTTCATACGCATTTGCAAATACCTGATACAACAAATCCCTCCGGAGCTTTTCCGGAGGGATTTCTTTTATAAATTCGCCTCGGCAGAATACAGGTTCCGCCACGGAGATATGACGGGAAGACATGATGACGAGACTGCGTGCTGGTGCGCATTGAACAGGATTTTCGGCTTCGAGCCGAAGGCGGGTCACGCTCTCGTGGAACAGGCAGGTTCCGCATCGGGAGTGTTCGGAATGGATGAGGAGCAACTGGGTGAAATCCTGGGACCGTTCAGCAGGTTCAGGAGCGGAATCCGGGAAGAGGCAGTGAGACAGAGCAAGGAGGAACTGCTCCGGCTCGAGGCTTCGGGGTGCCGCTTTCTTGCCTTTTCGGACAGTGCATACCCCAGCTTGCTGAAGGAATGCGAAGACCCGCCTATGGGTCTGTATTACAGGGGCGTCAGCGAACCCGGAGAGATTTTCGGAAACCCCGTATCCATATCGATGGTGGGGACAAGGGACATTTCCCCATACGGAGAGGAGTGGTGCAGAAGAATAGTGTACGCGCTCGCCCGAAGCGGAGCCCGGCCCACGGTAGTGAGCGGGCTTGCCCTCGGAACCGATATCTGCGTCCACAGGGCCGCCCTCGACGCTGGGCTGCCGACAATAGCCGTGATGGCGACTGGCATAGACGGAGTATATCCGTACAGGCACATCGCCGATGCGCGCAGAATAGCCTCTGCGCCGGGATGCGCCCTCGTCACCGACTATCCCCCGGGCACGGTCCCGGTGAAGATAAATTTCCTGCGCAGGAACAGGATTATTGCGGGAATGAGCATGGCGACCCTGCTTACGGAGTCCAGGGTGAAGGGAGGAGGGATGATGACAGCCAATCTTGCCTTTTCCTATGGCCGTGAGGTGTACGCCTTGCCCGGGCGCATAGACGACACCAGGTCGCAGGGGTGCAATATGTTGATTCATAATCATATAGCCGAACCCATATCAGATCTTGAGGAGTTCGGGAGGGACATAGGTGTCCAACTGGGCGGCAGGAGGGACAGAAGTCCCGCGCAAAGGGTCAGGCTGACGTTCGGCGACAAGCTAAGTACGGAAAAGCAGGATAAAATGATTTCCCTGCTCGAAAAGATAAGGCAGAACAGGGGGATGATGCCGGAAGAACTCTCCACCGTATGCGGAACAGGGATAGGAGAAACCACGGAACTGTGCTGCCTTATGGAAGCGGAAGGCCTCGTTTCCTCGGATCTTCTCCGGAGATATTCCTACCGCAGCGAAAGTATGTAAGGATATTTCCTTAACTTTGCCGGGATGATAGACACCCATTGCCACCTGTATGACGAAGCCTTCGCAGAAGAGGAGGACGAAGCGGTAGCGCGCGCGCTCGAAGCGGGAGTTTCAGCCCTCGTGCTGCCGGACATAGACAGCCGCAGCCGCGGGGCAATGTCCGCTCTTGCCGCACGCCATCCCGGCGTGGCTTTTCCCTGCGCGGGACTGCACCCTACGGAAGTCGGGAAAGGCTGGAAGGAAGAGTATGAACTCGCCGAACAGTTTGCACGCAAGGAAAAGGTCGTGGCGATAGGTGAGATAGGGATAGACCTTTACTGGTCCAGGGAATTCGCCTGCCAGCAGAAGGAAGTGTTCGGGATGCAGCTCGATCTCGCCTGCGAACTGGACCTGCCGGTCATCATCCACAACAGGGAAGCCACCGAAGTTGTGCTGGAGGAGGTACGCAAACATAACAGGAGCAACCTCAGGGGTGTGCTTCACGCCTTTACCGGCAGTGTGGAAACCGCAAGGGAGTTCGGAAGGCTGGGCGACTGGTACTTCGGGATAGGCGGAGTGGTGACCTTCAAGAAGGCTTCCATAGGAGAGACCGTCAAGGAACTTCCCCTTGACAGGATATTGCTCGAGACTGACTGCCCCTACCTCACGCCAGTCCCGTTCAGGGGTCACAGGAACGAGAGCTCCTACCTTCCATACATAGCGGCGACAATAGCTTCCAAATTGGGAAAGGACATTTCTGAAGTGGACGAAATAACCAGCGCCAGCGCCCGCAGGCTGTTCGGAATTTGACAGGATTATGACAGTACAAGGCAAATACGGAAACAGGGCATCCCTGCTGCTCATCTACACAGGCGGAACCATAGGAATGAAGCAGGACCCCGTTACTCAGACTCTCAAACCATTCAATTTCAGTCAGATACTGGAGGAGGTCCCGGAACTGTCCAAATTCGCCTGCAGGATAGATTCCATCTCATTCAACCCCATCATAGACTCCTCCGACATCGAACCCTCCGTATGGGAAAAACTCGCGGACGAGATAGGGAAAAATTATGACAGCTATGACGGCTTCGTGATTCTGCACGGGACGGACACCATGGCATACTCGGCTTCGGTCCTCAGCTTCATGCTCGAGAACCTGACCAAACCGGTAATCTTCACGGGAAGCCAGCTTCCCATAGGAGTTCCCCGCACCGACGGCAAGGAAAACCTCGTCTCCGCAATTGAAATAGCCTCATCCAAGGACGCCGACGGCCACGCCTGCGTGCCGGAGGTCTGCATATGCTTCGGCAACAAGCTCTACAGGGGAAACCGCACATGCAAGGTCAGCTCCGAGGAGTTCAATGCCTTCCGTTCCCCGAATCTTCCGCCACTGGCGGAGGCCGGCATAGTCATACGCTACAACAACTCCGTGATAATCAAACCTTCAGACTGGGACGCGCCACTTAAGATACACCACGGCCTCGACACGAGGGTATCGATACTGAAAATCCACCCCGGAATAACCCCTCAGGTAGTCAGGAACATACTCTGCGGCCCGGAAACAAGGGCGGTGATACTTGAGACCTACGGTTCAGGCAACGCCCCGTCCAAGCCATGGTTCCTGGAAATAGTGCGTGAGGCTGTGGCAATGGGGAAGGTGCTCGTGAACGTGACACAGTGCCTTGCCGGCTCGGTGGACATGGGTATATACGCAAACGGCAGAACGCTAATGGACTGCGGCGTTTCCTCCGGCTTCGACAGCACGGTGGAAAGCATGCTCGGAAAACTGTTCCACCTGCTCTCGCTCGGACTCCCCGAAGAAGGATTCCAGGAACTTCTGTGCAGTTCTCTGAGAGGGGAAATATCAAAGTAATTTGTTGTCGGTTGATATTTTTTTGCTAAATTGCAACGCTTTTGGACCGCCCTTGTCCAAAGGTGGATTATTTGAATTATTGTAACAAATTAATACAGTACTAATTAAACACACAAAAACAATTATGAAAAAAATTTTCATGTTTTTGGCAGTCGCAGGCCTGATGGCCGTTTCTGCACAGCTTGCATCCGCTCAGGAGAACGACGAGACTGCAGCTGCCGCAACAGAGGCAGTGGCAGAGGAGGCTCCGGAAGCTGAGGCTGCTGAGGTCGACCCTTTCAATGTGAAGTCTGATGTTCCGCTCCACCAGGCTCTCAAGACCAAGTTCATCGAGGGTGGTGCAGGCTTCATGAGCCTTGTTATCATCTGCTTGATCCTCGGTCTCGCACTCGCAATTGAAAGAATACTCTATCTCACCCTCTCCAAGACCAACACCAAGAAACTTCTCGAGAAGATCGAGGAGGCTCTCCAGAACGGTGGCGCAGAGGCTGCCAAGGAAGTTTGCAGGAATACACGCGGACCTGTAGCAGCTATCTTCTACGAGGGCTTCGAGCACATCAGCGAAGGCATCGAGGTTGTCGAGAGGAAGATTGCTTCCAACGGTTCAATCGAGATGAGCAAGATGGAGAACGGTCTCGGATGGATTTCCCTCTTCATCGCAATCGCACCGTCCCTCGGATTCCTCGGTACCGTCATCGGTATGATCCAGGCATTCGACGCCATCCAGGCAGCCGGTGACATCTCCCCTAACGTCGTTGCAGGAGGTATGAAGGTCGCCCTCATCACCAC
>JAEDEB010000067.1 GCA_016293535.1 Bacteroidales bacterium
TTCCAGCTTCAAGGGAGCGAAGTTCAACTACAGTACAGCCGTCAAGCTGAACATAGGCGAGATTGAGGAAGTTCCGGAGCCTGACTATTTCTATTTCGACAGGTGCGAATCCATTGACGGATGGGGGCCTTCCGAGGAATGGGTGCTTGACGACCTCGACAAGACGGAAGGAGAAGCCTGCATCAAGAGCAAGGTGAATGCCGGCCAGGTCGTATTCGCAAGCAAGACACTCGACAACGGCATAGATGCACAGGTAAGCCGTTCCACAGGCTATTTCGCTCTTGACATCTACATCTCGGACGCCAGCGCGGTCAACTGGGACAACGGAGATGCCAACATCGAGATTTCCAGCAGCGGAAAACCCGACCAGCAGGAGCTCGCATGGCCTCTCAGGTCGTCACTGCGTTTGACGAATGGATGGAACAGATTGTCGCTCAAACTCTCCGAAGCCAATGCCACAGGCGGAAACATTGACCTCACCAAGGTCAATTTCATAAGGATATACCATACCGACCAGCCCAAGGAATTCGTAATCAAACTCGACAACATCAGGTTCTACGAACCGCTTTAGAAAAACACTATTACTGATAACAATATGAAGAAATCATTTTTCGCAGCACTGGCACTTGCAGCCTTTGCATTTGCCTGCACCCCTCAGGAGACTGAGGTAAAGCCTGCCGGCATTGAGCTCGACAGAGACAACCTGACAATGGAAATCGCACAGAAGACCACCCTCACAGCTACGGTGGTCCCTGAGAATGCCTCCAACAAGAGCATAGACTGGGCTTCATCCAACCCGTCCGTTGCAACGGTCAGCGATGACGGCGAGGTGACTGCAGTTGCGGCAGGAGAGGCCGACATCACAGCATCCTCAACTCTTTTCCCTGACATCAAGGCCAGCTGTCATGTGGTTGTGGAGGAAGAAAAGGTGGTTACTGAAATCACCCTCGACAAGACATCTGTGGAACTCGATCTCGGGGGCTCTGTACGCCTTCAGGCAAGCGTTTCTCCTGATGACGCCGCAGACAAGACCGTAAGCTGGAGCTCTGACAACGAAAGCGTGGCAAAAGTCAGCTCGACCGGACTCGTCGAAGCCGTCGGCGCGGGTGATGCAACCATCACCGCAGCCGCAGGCACAGCAAGCGTTACCTGCAAGGTGACCGTACTTTCCTACGCCGACACGGGTCTCGGTATCAAGGTTGACGGCTGCAACACCCCTTCGGGCTGGTGCTACGGCAAGAATGTGGACAACGAAGGCAAGCCTTTCGACTTTACTGCCGACGACATGGACAAGGAAGACTACCTCACCGGTTGCGCATCTCTGAAGGTCAGCCCTAAGCACTACAGGTTCTTCCAGAAGACCTTTGAGGAGCCTGTCGACGTCTCCGGGATCAAACAGGCCGATGCCTGCCTCATAGTATCCCTCTATGTGAACAATGCCAGCCTCATCCCACACGATGTCAACGGTCAGATTGAGATTTCAAGCTCCGGAAAGGCAGACGACTGCGAGCTCGCCTGGACTTTCGGCCAGTTCACTCTCAAGGATGGCTGGAACACCCTTATGCTTCCTTTCGCCTGCGCAGCCAAGACAGGAGAGTTCAATCCGGCAGGGCTGAACTTCGTAAGAATCTACCACACTGGAGCTGACCTCACCGGTGCCCTCACCCTCAAGCTCGACCAGGTAAGAGTGGCAAGCTGCTCAATCCAGTGCTTCGATGAACTGAAAGACTACGGAATGCATCCGCAAGGTGTTGTAAGCCTTGACACGGAGGACAAGCAGGAAGGCGTAGGATGCTTCTTCTACAATTCGCCGATTACAGGAAACATAGTCCTTGTCAACAAGGAAATATGGAAATGGGATCCTGCCTTCTGGATGACTCCGGTATCTGACAAGCGGAAGGGCTTCGCTCCGAGCGAGGGCAAGGTTGTACAGTTCAAGCTCTGGATTGAGGATGTGGAACTCTTCAATGCCTGCGTTGACGGAGAGATAGAGTTCTGCACAGGAGACAAGGAGGATACAGATGAGACCAGCTGGAACTTCCGCCAGTGGGGAGAACTCCATAACGGATGGAACACCGTGGTCCTTCCTATATCAAAGGCAGGAAAGAACGATGCAGACCTCGCGAATATCAGGTACTTCCGCTTCTACAGGGTAATCCCTGACAAGGATCAGGTCGTATGCAAGTTCAAGCTCGACGACCTCATCATCTATCCGGAAGGACTTTGCCCAAGGAACTGAACCAATGGTGTTGGTTAGTTTATATAAATTTTTGCAGTGGGCGGCTGTAGCGGCCGCCCTATTAACTTCATGTTCATGCAGGCATGAAAACACTTCCCTGGACCCTGACCCCGATCCTGTAGAGGCCGGAACCATGGAAGAGGGGGTGTTGTATACCTACACGTTCAAGAAGTCCGGGACCATACGCGCGTACGACGAGATGGAGGCAGTCGCTTGCATCCAGGGCATACTGAACAGGGAGAAGCCCCGGCTGTATCTGCTGAATTCGACCTATGACCGTCCGCAGTACTGGCTCGACAAGTTCTATTCCGGATGGATGGGTTCCCCAAAAAAGGAGAGCATCAAGGATTTCGACGAACTCCTGACTCTCGCCCTGTCGAAAATCAAGGGAGCCATAATCTGGGATCCCAAGGTGCCCGCCACCATCAACGTAGCCACCACAATGGCCGGAATCGAGGACGCAATCGTATTCTCCCCTGAAATGGCGAAAGAATACTGCGGCAGATACGGGCTGGAAATACTGAAGGATTTTCGGGGACAGTTCGACGGCTCGCTGACTGGAAGCGCGAAGAATGACGCCTACCGCTGGGCCAAGGAGGAATTCCTTGACAAGGGCAAGTGCAGCACCCATCTTATGTGCCTCTATGAGGACTCGTACCTGACAAGGAATGTCGGAGACCTCAGCTATGTCTCGACAAGGGACTGGGCAGTCTGCAACAGGGCCTTCGTTTATGACCTTTCCCCTTGGGGGAACGAGAAGCCGAAGGATGACCCGGAACAGCCTTTGGGCCTGGACCTCGAGACTTACAGGATGATACTCGAGTCCCAGCTCAGGCAGACGGCAGGCAGGGAAATGACCGAGGTTGCAGGCTTTTTCTCATTCAGGAAGTACAGCAATCAGCCGGGATATCCGAGCATTCACGGGGATGTGGAGACCGAGTGGGAAAACGTATATGTCATTTCGGAGTACAACTGCTACCAGAACACGGTCGCAAGCAGCTGCTACAACCAGTCTTTCCATTCGAAGGCTCCGCAGAAGACCATGAAACAGGGACGTCCGGAAACACTCATCGAGCCGCAGCCGGGGAAGAACTATATTTGTATCCTCATGGCGGACTACGACTCGACCACACCTCTGTACGAATTCCTTCCTGCACACTGGTCAGACAGGGAGAGGGGAAGCATTCCTCTGCTCTGGGGCCTCAACCCGAATCTCTGTGAGACCTATCCGGACATCTTCGAATGGCTCTACAGCACAAGGGCAGAAGGGGACTATTTCGCTTCGGACGCTTCTGCTGCAGGATATATGAACCCGAACAGGATAAGGGAAGAATATATGCAGCTGTTCGTGGACCACAACAGGAAGTTCTTTGATCAGTGGGATATGTCGATTGCTCCTATGGTGCTCGACACGGACGAGCCGACCGCCGCGGTCAAGGATGCATTCACACAGTTCGCTCCAGACGGTTTCGCGACCATAGTGATAGACCATCACGGAACAGGAGGGAAGCACCCCGAGCCTCAGGTATGGAAGGGAATGCCTGTAATGCAGCTCATCAACGACTGCTGCAATTTCTCAGATGTGGAAAACGCTGCCAGGACTATGTCCAAGTGCATATCCACACCTGCGGACGACACCCCTCGCTTCTATTTCTTCAGGGTCGTATGGACCTCGCCGTCCAACGTGAAGAACACGATCGAACGCCTGCGGGAACTTCGTCCGGAGCTCGACCTGGAGGTCCTGGACGGATACAACTTCTTCAATTGCTTCAAAACAGTCAAAAGCAGACAATCATGAAATTTCAGACACTGATACTGATGGCTCTGGGACTGAACCTCTCGCTGGGGTCCTGCGCCTGCTCAAAGGTAGACGAACCTGACGGCAATCAGGAGTACAGGGATCCGCACGCGGACCTTGAAGCGCCTGTCGACTTTTCAGACGAAATCATAATGATGGACCTGAGAAGTTTCAACAGCATCAACCGCTCCGACAAAAGCGCGGTACTGAATCTCTGGGACACTTTCCACGCCATTTCGAGCGTCCAGGGCATAGTCAACAGGGATACTCCGCGCCTGTACATCAATTATGTGAAGAACGGTTCCACGGATGTGGACAGCTACTGGTGGGATATGTACCGCAAACCGGGCAAATGGCTGGCAACCAAGCAGGTTCGCGAAATGGACAATGTACTCGACGTATTCCGATACTTCAAGCCGCTGATCAACGGACTCGTGGTCTGGGACCCGGCAGTTCCTTCCACAAGCAATGTGGCATCGACGGTTGCCGGCGCCGACAACCTCATCGCAGTCAGGTATGACACCGATCCTTCCTCGATGTACAACCGTCTTATCGGACTTGGCTACGAGGTCAAGGTGAGGCTGATAGGCGAGGACGGAAAGTCCATCTTCAAGACCAAGCTGGAACCTTACCGCTGGGCAATCGACAACTATCTCAAGACAGGCAAGTGCAACACCCGCTTCGCCGCCTACTACATCGACGCCTACTGGATTGACCACTGCAGTCAGGCTAACCTCAACCACCACTGCCTGACAAACCACGATTTCTTCATCGGGAAGAAGGCCTTCTTCTTCGATCTTTCCCCTTGGGGTGACGAGATAGCGACAGACGTCAATGCGGACACCTATCCTAATGACCCGTCCCCTGAAGTCGGCGCAGATTGCGAAATGATGAAGGAAATGCTTCTGGAATGCTACAGGCACAACGGCAACGGACAGGTATTCACCCATATAGGAGGCTTTCCTGCCTGGGCTTTCAAGTATACCCGTTACGGAACAGTAGGCGGCAGCCACGGCGAGGTCGATACGGAATGGGAGTTCGCAAGGGTAATCAGCGCCTACAATGCCTACAAGGACGCTGACGCCATCGGATACGGCGCTATGGCTAACGCATCGTTCTGGAAGAACTTCCCGCTCAAGGACAAGTATCCTCAGAAATGGAGCGACATGGAGCAGCTCAAGGCTAAAGGCTACATTACCGCCGATGGCAAGGTCAACAAGAGCAAAAAGTACTTCATTTTCTATGTTGGAGACTGGGATGCCGCATCCTGGCTATACCAGATGACCCCTCAACTATGGGACGAGAAGAACCGCGGCAATGTGCCGATGATGTGGGCCATTTCCCCGGCACTGGAAGTCCGCGCGCCTATGGCCATGGAATATCTGCGTTCGACAGCATCGGATATGGACTATTTCGTCGCTGCCGACAACGGGGCGGGCTACCTGAACCCTAGCATGCTGGCGGCACCACGACCGATCAGCAATCTTCCTTCAGGTCTTGACGCATGGGCCGAGCACTGCAAACCTATGTACAACAGATGGGATATGACCGTCACCGGGTTCATCATCGACGGATTCTGCGCCGGTATGAACGAGGATTGCATGGCTTGCTACAAGAAGTTCAGTCCCAACGGCATTGTTCCGCAGAAAGTCAGCAAGTACGCGAAACTCTACGACGGTATGCCCATACTCAAGAGCGGGCCGGACATCAATGACGGCAGTTCCTCTGCGGCCGCCGCAAGTCTTGTTTCGCTGCTGAACTCCCATCCTATCTTCCCGTTCTACTGGAGCAGGGCCATACTCAAGTCGCCAAGCTGGTATCTCGATGTCAGGAACAGGGCACAGGAGGCCTGTCCGGAGATGGAATGGGTCGACGCACCTACTTTCTTCACACTTCTGAAGATGTATCTGGAGGAGGGAAATTTCGTCCCTGCAATCTGATCCGCTATCCGGCCTTTCGGTCCATCCCGCAGGCCGGCATATAAAAATCGCCGGAAACGCGTTCTTTAATCAAGTTTGCGTTTCCGGCGTTTTTTCGCACTCAGGTGGAAGCAGGGATTACTCGAAAAGCTTCTTTACCTGTGTATATACGTTCTCGGCCGTGTAACCGAGTTTCTCGTCAAGCACCTTGTAAGGAGCTGAGAATCCGAATGACTCGAGACCCCAGATCGTGCCTTCAGCCTCAGGTACGAGACCGAGGAGGTTTACAGGCAGACCTGCGGTGAGACCGAACTTCTTGACATCGGTCGGAAGGACTTCCTTCTGGTACTCCTTAGGCTGCTGACGGAACAGACCCTCGGAAGGAACGGAAACGATGCGTACCTTCATGCCGTCCTTGCGCAGGAGCTCTGCACCCGCAACAAGGGTGGACACCTCTGAACCTGTTGCGACGAGAATGACGTCAGGATCAGCATCCGAACCGGCCACCACATAACCGCCCTTCGCAACGAGACTGTAGTCGTTGCCTTCAGGAAGATTGGTTATATTCTGGCGGGAAAGGATGAGGGCCGTAGGGGTCTTGGTATTTTCCATTGCGAGAGCCCATGCCTCGGTAGTCTCCTTTGCATCGGCAGGACGGAGAACAAGTGTGGACGGGCGTCCGTGGTGGTTGCGGAGTTTCTCCATAAGGCGTATCTGAGCCTCCTGCTCGACAGGCTCGTGGGTAGGGCCGTCCTCGCCCACACGGAATGCGTCGTGGGTCCAGATGAACTTGACCGGAAGCTCCATAAGCGCAGCCATGCGGACTGCAGGCTTCATATAGTCCGAGAATACGAAGAATGTTCCGCAGGCAGGAATCACACCGCCATGAAGCGCCATACCTATGCAGCAGCAGGCCATGGTGAGCTCTGCCACTCCGGCCTGGAAGAAGGCTCCGGAGAAGTCGCCGGCAGTGAGGGCGTGGGTCTTCTTCAGGAAGCCGTCAGTCTTGTCAGAGTTGGAGAGGTCGGCGGATGCGCATATCATATTCGGAACCTGCTCTGCAAGAAGTCCCAGGCAGGCAGCGGATGCCGAACGGGTGGCATCGTTGTCCTTCTGTACAAGTCCGCTCCAGTCGATCTTCGGAGCATTCCCGCTGAACCACTCGTCCTGCTGTGCGGCCTTCTCAGGATTTGCTGCGGCCCAGGCAGCCTCCTCTGCGTGACGCTCTGCTGCGATTGCCTCGAGTTCCTTTTCGCGCCTTGAGTAGAGTTCCTTCACGTCGTCGAAGATCACGAAAGGATTCTCCGGGTCGCCGCCGAGGTTCCTTACGGTATTGACATATGCGTCGCCACCGAGAGGTGCTCCGTGGGTCTTGCAGTTTGCCTCGTAGGAAGTGCCGTCAGCCTTGAGGGCACCCTTGCCCATCACGCATTTTCCTATGATGAGGGACGGCTTGCCCTGTACCTTCTGCGCAGCCTTGATAGCCTCGCGGATGGCGGTTACGTCATTTCCGTTAATCTCGAAGACTTCCCATCCGAGAGCGCGATACTTGGCTCCAGTGTCCTCGTTCATGACTTCCTTGGTCTCTGTTGAGAGCTGGATGTCGTTGGAATCATAGAACATGATGAGGTTGTCCAGACCGAGCATGGAGGCGATTCGCGCGCCGCCCTGACTGATTTCCTCCTGGATACCGCCATCGGAGATGTATGCATAGATGGTTTCCTTGGAGAAGGTAGGGTTGCCTGTGTGGGCGGCAAGGAACTTGGCAGCTATTGCAGCACCGACAGCGAATACGTGACCCTGTCCGAGAGGACCTGAGGAGTTCTCAATTCCGCGTGCAAAATCAACTTCCGGATGGCCCGGAGTAGGCGAACCCCACTGACGCAACTGCTGGAGTTCTTCGAGGGAAATCTTACCTATGAGACAGAGCTGGGAATAAAGCATAGGAGCCATGTGGCCAGGATCGAGGAAGAACCTGTCACGACCCACCCACTCCGGATTCTTCGGATCATACTTGAGAAACTCGGAATAGAGGACATTGATGAAGTCAGCTCCACCCATTGCACCGCCCGGGTGGCCAGATTTTGCCTTTTCTACTGCAGAAGCGGCAAGAATACGGATGTTGTCCGCTGCGTGATTGAGCACGCTGATAGAATTTTCCATTGTCTATGATATGTGAAAAAATATTCTTCTTTCCGGAACGCAAAAATATAAAATAGTTGTCAGTTATCCAATTAATCCATACTATTGCAAAGGTGTCAAATTATGGTAATGCCGGAGAAACTGAGACGGCACAGAATAAAAGGACTTGACAGACAGGGAAATCATACAAACCTACCGCGAAGGACGGAAAGAAGAGGCTTTTGAAGCTCTGGTCAGAAGCTACGGGGAGAGACTGTACTGGCATCTCAGACGCCTGACTGCCTCACACGAAGATGCAGACGACCTCCTGCAGGACACTTTCCTGAAGGTTTGGAGCGCATTGCCCGATTTCAGGGAGGCATCCCGCCTCTTTACCTGGATTTATAGGATAGCGACCAACGAGGCCCTCAATTTCCTGCGCAAGAACAGGTGGAAAGCCCTGCTCAAGGCAGAAAGTCTGGAAAGTATCCTTGATCGCCGGATAGACGAAGACCCCGGATTCGACGGAGACAGGCTCCAGCGGACTCTTATGAAAGCAGTCAACCGTCTCCCGCAAAAACAGAAACTCGTATTCTGTCTGAGATATTTCGACGAGCTCAGATATGAGGACATTTCCGAAATGACAGGCACTTCCGTAGGGGCCCTGAAGGCCTCATATCACATAGCCGCGGGAAAGGTACGGGCAGAACTTGAAGCGGAACACGGGCAGTGATTAAACCTTGAACAGAGAAAAACATCCAATAAACAGTGTGACTTGAAATATGGAAGATAAAAAGGACATACTTGAAGAAATGCGAAAGGCAGGAATGCCGTACAGGCTTCCCGAGGCTTACTTCGACGACCTTCCGCAGAGAATGACCCGGCTTGCGAAAGAGCACGGGACCGGACGTGGCTGCCGTACGGGCCACACGAAGGTACTGTCTCTTGCAGCAGTTGCGGCAGCTCTTCTGCTCCTTGTCACGGGAGGGGCATTCCTCCTTGTGCACAGTGACAGGGAACTTCCTGAACAGGGAACACTTGCAGGCCTCACCGCGGCAAGCCAGATGAGCGGAGACGAAATTCTGGAATACCTCATCTATTCGGATGCCCGGGTAGAGGAATTTGAAGACTTGATAGAAGAATAGAAATGTCAACTATGAAAACTTACATTGCAGTTGCAGCCGCAGCAATCGCGGTACTCATATCATTCGAAGGCTACGCACAGAGAACGCCGGACGGATGGAAACAGAAGATGGAACAAGGAAGGCTCAGCTACGTCATTTCCGAGCTGAAACTTGACGAAAAGGAGGAAAGGGAATTCAGAAAGGTGGATGCAAAGGTCTCCGAAACGAAGGACAAGGCTTTCAACGCCACAGGGGAGGCTTTCAGGAATCTTGATCTCGCCATCAAGGAAGGCAAATCCGAAAAACAGATAAAGAAATGCCTCGAGGCATACATTGATGCGAAGGAGAAGTGCAACGAGATTGAGGAGGATGCTTTCGAGGCCTACGGAAAGGTGCTTTCGGATGAAAAGCTTGCGCGCCTGATCGTGGCAGAGGAAAGATTCCGCAGGAACATGTTCCGGCAGATGCACTCGGGAAACCGCGACGGACGCGGAAAATCCGGAGAACAGGGACGGCCTGACGGACAGGGACGATCTGGCTGCCAAGGAAGGCCTGACGGACGTTAACAGCCTGACGGAAAGGGAATGTCAGTGGATGGTGACCGCGAACGCGTGGTGGTCTTCCCCCTTCCACCTGTCTTCATCCCACTGCGGACTGACGTATGGGCCCTGGTGCCCTATCTCGAAACATAGATAGGTTATCGGATAACCCTGTGCAAGGAAATGCTTCTCATAGAAGGTCTGTACCTCAAAGAGCGAATCGACGGATTCCCTGCTGAGGATTCCTTCGAGGGAAGCATTCTCCGTATTGTAAAGGTCCTCGGTGCAGGCGAGAATGTTCAGTGAATTCTGCCTTGCAATGGCACAGGAGTACTCGTAGAGATAGCGGCTGTCGGTCTTGAGATTTATGCGTCCGCCCGTTTTCATGAACCCGCGATAACGGTCGAGGAAAAGCGGAGCTGTCAGTCTCTTCTTCTCGCGTCCTATCTGCGGATCGGCGAAGGTTATCCATATCTCCGAAACCTCCCCTTCCGCGAAAAGGGAACTGATGAACTCGATGCGGGTGCGGAGAAATCCGACATTGGGCAGGGAATGCTCTGTCGCATATTTGGCGCCCTTCCACAATCTTGCACCCTTGATGTCGACCCCGATGTAATTCACCGAAGGGTTGCGCAGAGCCATGTCTATAGTGTATTCCCCCTTTCCGCAGCCCAGTTCCAACACGATGGGATTGGAATTGTGAAAAAAATCCTCGGCCCAGCGGCCCTTGAGCGGATGGTCCTTGCCCAGTACCTCCTCCGTCGCCGGCTGGATCAGGCAGGCAAAGGTCGCATTCTCCGCGAATTTTCTGAGTTTGTCGTGTCCCATTTAGAAATTTTCCTGGTATTTTCTGCAGTTCAGACCGAGCCCGTCCATAAGCTCCGGAGTACCATCGAGCATGATGAGGGACAGGGTCCATATCCCCGTCTTCGCCGGTTTCAGGGCGCTGCGGTACGGCATGCTCGCTGAGCGTGAGTAGAACGAATCACGTACGAAGGCAGCCTTCGGGATGTAAAAGACTTCCCTGTATTCCAGACTGTCCGGCGAGGTCCATACGGCACCGACGCCGAAACCGTCTTCCAGAGCGGCGAACTGACGTGGAGTGCAGTTCAGACGGGTATATAAGGTCAGGTCATAAAGCGAGGTCGAATCCGAGAGAACGAGCTCGAAATCGTAGCGGGAACCATCCTTGGCTTTCGACTTCTTTATGAAGCGGTCTGAAACCGACGGTTCGCAGCAGGAAGACAGCATCACCGACAGCACTGAGACCGATGTCAGGATGATGAGTATGTCACGCAGACTCCG
>JAEDEB010000014.1 GCA_016293535.1 Bacteroidales bacterium
AGTCAGCGAAGGAAAATGAGCTGTACCAGGACGTATACCGGCAGAAGGACGGTCAACGAAAATTTCAGGATATAAGCGAAGAACCCGGGCATCTTCACTCCGTTCTCTTCGGCTATGGACTTGACCATGAAGTTCGGTCCGTTGCCGATATAAGTCATTGACCCGAAGAATACAGCAGCGAGTGCGATGGCCTTCAGTATGGGCTCGGGAATGCCGGCGACAAGGGCCGTTCCCTGAGCAATCGGAAGCCCGCCGGCAACGGTGTGGAAGGCCACGGCGGTAGGAGCATTGTCCAGAAACGAGCTGAGCAAGCCTGTCGTATAGAAGAACTGCCACGGGCGGTGGAGTCCCAACGCGGCCGCGTGGTGGTTGAGGTATATCAGGGCCGGAGTCATGGTCGTGAAAATACCGACGAAAAGTATGGCAACCTCGGTGATTGGGCCCCAGCTGAACTTGTTCTGACTGCGATATTTCTTCTT
Organism: Bacteroidales bacterium; assembly: GCA_016293535.1. GTDB lineage: Bacteria > Bacteroidota > Bacteroidia > Bacteroidales > UBA932 > Cryptobacteroides. The sequence goes on from JAEDEB010000014.1 coordinate 480, forward strand.
CGTCGTCAACAGGGACAGGATAATTATGGCCACGAGTGCATATTCCCTCAGGAATCGCAACGCTGCAGGACAGTCAGGTTCGCCCATCCTCGGTATATAGCCCTCGTTGAGGAATACCACCGATGCGACTATGAGGAGGATGTAGAGCAGATTCACCGTGCCCTTGATTCTCATCGGCCTGTACTCGCGTATATCCTTTTTCTTCGCAGAAAGCGGCTCCTTCCTGTAGAAATATTTGTCAGTGAAATAGTACAGCGAAAGCAGAAGGAAACCAGTGAAGAGCCACTGGGGCAGGAGCCTGAGGAACCATGTAAAGTCAGCACCCCGGAGGTAGAGCAGGAAGAGAGGAGGGTCTCCCAGGGGAGTAAGCACGCCTCCGCAGTTCGCCACAAGGGCGATGAAGAAGAGTACTGTATGGACCTTGTATGTTCTCTGGCTGTTGATATCAAGCAGCGGACGTATCAGAAGCATGGCCGAGCCAGTGGTTCCTATAAACGAGGAGAGCACGAAACCTATGGTCAGGACACGGAGGTTCACGCCCGGGGTTGCAACGAGGTCGCCCCTTATCAATATGCCGCCAGTCACGACGAAAAGGGCTGTCAGCAGTATGATGAAAGGCACATAGTCGAAGAGCAACTGCTCAAGAAGCGTCTCTCCCAGTCCCGTAGCCACGAGCACTATTGCCGCGGGGACCGCAATTGCGAGGGTGACAAAGGCCTTGTTGCGGTTGCTTTCCCAGAAAACCGGGACAAGAAGCGGAGCCAGCGCTATCACCAGCAACATTATTATGAAAGGAATAAGCATCCAGAAATGCACGTCTACCATAATATATATGCGTAAATTTGTCGGACGGCAAAATTACAAAACTTTTCAACAAGCGCTAACCGAGAAAATTTGGAAATATAGTTATCTTTGCACCCGGAATTGAGGTATGGTGTAATGGTAGCACACGGGATTTTGGTTCCCTCAGTCCAGGTTCGAATCCTGGTATCTCAACATAATTCGCGGTATTCCGACTGCTATGACAGGTGTCTACATCTTTCTTGCCGACGGTTTCGAGGAAACCGAGGCGCTCGCGCCCTACGATGTTCTTGTGAGGGCCGGGATTCCGGTAAAGACGGTGAGTATCAACAGCGACAATGTGGTTACAAGTTCGCACGGCGTGCCCGTCATTGCGATGATGCGCCTTGACGAACTGAAGGAAGAGGATTTCTCCACAACGGGAGAGAAGGATGTGATGATATTCCCTGGAGGAATGCCGGGCTCATCCAATCTTGCCGCCGACGATAAGCTGATGGCCCTGATGAACAGGCACTATTCCCAGGGAGGGACAGTTGCCGCAATCTGCGCGGCTCCCGCCCTCGTGCTCGCCTCCAAGATGGACAAGGGAATGCTTGAGGGCAAAGTGATGACCTGCTACGAGGGTATGGATGCACCTTTCTCACAGGCAGGAGTAAGGCACAGCAGCGAAGGCGTTGTCAGAGACGGGCGCGTAATAAGCGCCAAAGGCGCCGGTTTTGCCGTCGCCTTTGGTCTTGAGATCGCCGCTCATCTCCGCGGCCGTGAACTTGCCGATAAAATCGCCGCCTCTATAATGCTCTAGTGCTCCAGAAGCTGCGGGAGGAAGGTACTGAATACAAGTATTGCCAGTCCCGCGAGAAGGACTGCTATAGTCTTAAAGGACAAGCCTTTCCATTCTTTCAGTATTATTCCCCAGACATTGCTGAACACGATGTCGAGAGACATCAGTATGCACCAGCTGAAGGTCAGCAGAACGGCCGAGCCGCCGAGGAAGCCCTTGCCGAGACTGAGGCCGAAGAACTGGCTGTACCAGAGCAGACCCGCCAGAGCACAGAAGAGTATGTTCCTTGCCCAGAGTTTTCCGTCCGCATAATCCTTGAAGGACTTGTTCTTGGCATTCTGGAAGAGACAGTACGCAGCATTGGTAATGAAACCGCCTATGGTCACGAGCAGAGTGGCCGGAAGGGTGCGGAAGATTTCTCCCGTTTCCTCCCAATGGAGAGCTTCCCCGAAACTCAGACCGATGTTGAAGCAGGCGCTCATAAAGCCGGAAAGAAGTGCAACCACTATTCCCTTGCCGAAGTTGAAGTCCTTGACGGCCTTCTTCTTCTCTTCTTCCGGAAGGGCTGCCGACTTCATTGCACCGGCAATTCCTATGATGGCGATACCCACAAGCATCACAACTACACCGACAATGACTGCTCCCGTAAGGGTGTCAGCCTTGCCCGTGAAGACGGGTCCGAGTATTGCGCCCAGCGCTGAACAGGTACCGAGGGCGATGCTCTGGCCAAGAGCCACGCCAAGATATCGCATCGAAAGGCCGAAGGTGAGTCCGCCGACTCCCCAGAGGGCTCCGAAGAGCATGGTGAGAAGGCTCTCCTTAGGATGCTGGAGGTAGATTTCGAACAGGCCGTGCCCCTGTGGAACCGCAAGGAGGGCGCCAAGAAGAGGGAAAAGGAGCCAGGCGAAAACTCCCTGGACAAGCCAGAAGCTCTCCCAACTCCATTTCTGAATCTTGTTGATAGGGACATAGCTGCTTGACTGACAGAATGCCCCTATCGCTATGATAAGCAAGCCTATGACTATGAACATACCATTATCTCTTTACCATTAGAGGAACTGAAGAGAAGCCTTCAGGTCTGTCATAGAGCTCGCAGTGGCAATCACCCAGATGCTTGACCTTGAATCCGTTTGCCTTGTACTCCTCGTAGTTGAAGGCATTGAGTTCGTCGATGGCAATCTGATGGAACTTGTCGAAGTCAGGCCACCACTCCCAGCCGCTGCCGAAGTCGTTGTAGAGGAAGGCATCTGCACACTGCTTGCCGAGCTCAGGTGTAACGTAGAATGCACCCATTGCAAGAACGTTGACTCCGTTGCCTGTGATGGCGCGGAATGCTGCCGGAACGGACTCGACAACACCTGCGTGAACGCCCGGGCACTTGCTTGCCGCGATATGGATACCCATTCCCGTGCCGCAGAAGATGAGGGCCCTCTCGAACTCCTTCTCGGTAATCATCGAGCCCACCCTGAGGCCTATCCTGTGGAACATCAGTTCGGTGTCATCCGGATCTGAATCGGCCTTTACACCGATATCCGTGACTGTCCATCCTTTCTTTTCAAGATACTCCTTGATGGCTTCCTTGAGCGGATAGCCCGCGAAATCAGCGGCCATCAGAATCTGCTTTTCTGCTACTGTTCTCATTGTTTGATTGGTTTTTTGAAGATTACTAAGTATCAGTTTATCAAATATGTCTTTCAGTATTCCCACATAAAATAACGGAAATCCTGAATAAAAATCAACTTATGCCATATCAAAATCGCTGAAACCTTACTGATAGATTTCAGGAATGTCGATAAGTGTACGCTTGTACATCGCGTCGCCGCCCTTCTCGTTAGGGTGGTGGTAAATCTGCCATCCGGTCAGAGGTGCCGGATAGTCCGTGTAGTCCTCCCAGTACATCATCGACTTGTCCACTTCCTTTCCGTCGCCGGCGAGGGATGTGCAGAGGTCGAAAAGGCAACCCTTGATTCCCATCGCATCGCGGAGCTTGGATATGAGAGCATTGTTCTCAATCTGAGAGGCGCTCTCGTTGCAAGGGATGTTGTTGAGGATAGGAATGGCGCCCTGGTCCTTGATGTAGTTCACGAGTTCCCTGAGTTTCTCCTCGGTGTTGCCGCCGTTGGTACCTATGGTGACCATTACGTACTTGGTCTTCAGATAAGGGAGTTCATTCTTTATGTACTCGAGAACCGTGTCTATCGTACCTCCGCCGCGACCGCTGGACATCGCATTGCCGCCGAGGGCAGCAATTATCTGGCTGGTCCATGCTCTCGGAAAATCCGCAGTCGGGAAGTATCCCTCAGGCTGGGAGATGGAATCGCCATAGATGAGCAGTCTGACGTCATTCTTCAGAGCGAATACGCCCATTCTCCTGACCAGCACCGACTCGCCCTTTTCAAGCACGAAACAGTAATGGTCCCACTGCATTCCCACGCTGAAACCCTGCTGAAGGGCACCCTTGCCGCAGCCGCCTGGTCCGTCCATGACGGCGGACACAATGGCAGTCTGTCCGCTCTGCGGATCTGTCACCTTCAGGGCGCCGCGCTGATACTGGTGGATAACTTCGACAACATAGGTCCTGCCACCCTCGAGGAAAGGAACGTTCTCACTGACTGCTGTCGGGTTGGAGCGTATGGTGATGGTTCTGTTCTGCATATCGAGGACGGAATTGAAATCTCCCTGACTGCTGCAGAAATTGACCACGGCGTCGGCTGATGGAACAATCTCGTACCTGATCTCACGTTCTGCCAGAGCGTAGAACTTGTTGAGCATCACTCTCGCACCCGTCCTGTTTACCAGGAGACCTTCATCGGTGTACGAACCGGCATCCCCTACCTGAAGGAGAGGGTCCTGATTTGCCGTGTTCGGTGCAAGACTGTACATCGCCGTCAGATTCCCTTCACTCTGGACATCCTTCACAGTCACGGAAATATTTGTAACGAGGTCCTGATAGGACACGCTGACCGTAGCTTCTCCGACCCCTACTGCGTGTATGGTACCGGAGGTTACCGTGGCTACATCATTGTTGTCAGAAGTCCACTGGAAGGCAGGAGGGACCGCCATCGAAGGAACCGGATAAGCCTTAACGGCCACCTTGTCACCGACCTGGAGTTCCAGCTCGGTGGTTTTGACATAAATGGATGTCATCGTGTAGCCATTATCCCCACCCTTGGCCTTCTGGCTGCAGCCGCAGGAGAGTATCATGACCGATAGCATTATCAGGTTAAATAGTCTGAAGAATTTCATAATGTCTTGCTATTCTGTTTAGTCTTTCACTGCATTCTCAGTGAGGTCCTTTCGGAAGCCAGGCCAGCTCCGTTGACGGTCTCCACCTCAAGGACAGCGCCGCTCGAGGATAGTCCTGAAAGCACTGCTTCCATTGCCTCGGGATGGGCAGGGATGGTGTTGTCTCCGTTCGGGTCGAAAGTCTGGTATATTCCCGTCTCCGGTATTCTTGCCTTCAGGATGCCATCCGCATAGACCCGGAAACAGGATATGCCTGATTCGATGTCTGCCTCAGCCTTCCAGCTGAGTCTTACCGAACCGCCGGCTAGATTTTCGGTTGCGAGTGCATACGGGGCATCGGGAGCCGTAATGTCAGCAACGTCGTTTGTCGTGGCGTATTCTTTCCATTTGAGGGCGCACTCCATGTCCGGGAAACGGCACATTGCCTGCTTTCCTCCGCTGACTGAGGAGTTATCCCCCGCATAGTCGCTTTCCCTTATGATTTCGAAGCTGGTCGTGTCTGCCAGACAGCACAAGGAAGGATCGAGATCCCTGAGCTCTCCTCCCGCCTCCAAAGGTAGCCTCTGTCTGAGGGCCGCCTCATAGAAAGGAATGGCCATGTGTCTGATATAGCTGAGATTGTGGTTCTGTCCCACATTGTAGACGAGGGACACCGGGGCGTCCATTGCCCTCAGCTTGCGGAAGGTATGGGACGCCGTTCCCTGACAGTTGGCGAAAGGGGCATCCTCCGGGCCGGCGTGGCGCAGAAGCAGAGGCACCTTTGCCGCAACGGTGTCGTATTCCCACTGGGGATCCCAGGCCGCCGAATAGCACACAGCGGCAATTATTCGTTCTGGATAGTCCCTCAGCATGGCAAGGACCCAGTGGCCACCGCTGGAATGGCCGAACAGCAACCACGGAGCCTCTCCCAGTTCCTCATGTCCGGAGCGGTTACCCACGTTCACAAGCACCTTCATCAGAGCAGCAGCGCTGCCGGATTCAGGGTGGTGCCAGATTCCGCAGTTGCCGTGGAGGGCAGTTTCCACCACCGCAAGATTCCATTTTCGCGCAAAAGCCTGATACTGAAGGTCGTATGGCCGCGTAATCCCGAATTGTTCCATCCCGCATCCGTGCTGCAGAACCAGCACTCCGCTGATGGGCGACTCCCCTCCCGGCACGAAGACACCATACTCCGCGAAGTCGGCGAAACTGCAGTCCGCCCCTTCCAGAGTCACGTTGAAAACCTTTCCTTCTGCCGGAATGTCATCCGGTGCCGCCACACTGACACTTACGCTTGCCTTATGCTTTCCGTAACTGGCAACGACCTCGGTCGTTCCGGCGCCAACCGCGGTTACCAGTCCCTCGGAACTGACCGTGGCGACCTTGCCGTCTCCCGAACTCCACTGCCACACAGGCGGAACTGCCATGGAAGGGACGGGACGTGCGTCCAGTTTGTAACTCTCACCTATGTTCAGGCTCAGCTGCTTTTTCGCAATGTAAACAGACTGCAGCACCTCCTGCTTTCCTGCGGGCTTTGCGCAACCGCAGGAAAGCAAGGAAAAGATGCCGACAGCAAGAAAGATTCTGTTGAGTATCCTGCTCATTGTCAGAAGGACAATCTCGATAAGCCAATCAACGGGCTACCACTTCAAACTTGTTGAAATAAAGCTCGCTCCATATATAACCGTGGGTTGCATACATTCCATAGCTGTTGTACACATAACCCACATTCACTGACATCTCCTCGTTGAGTGTGAAGTCAAGGGTGGTAATCGCATCAGACCTGGAAGGAATACGTACGCTTGCAATGGCGCTTGCCGTACCTTCCTGAAGGCCCGTGATGTCAGGAAGAGATTCTCCGTTGACAGCGGCATAAGCCTCCACAGCCTCAGGGGTGGTTGTATTGCCGCTTGTAACGACGAAGGAATACTCACCTGGGAGGAGTTTCAGAGTCTGCCATACCTTTCCGTTGGAAACATCGGAGCAACCCCAGACTGAGCAGGACCATATGCACATCTTATTCCCGGCGGCAGTGTCCATCGAAATGTACGCATTGTCATTGTGGGACCAGTCTGCCACCCTCTGCATTCGTCCCGCGCCTACTGAAGGGAAACGGTCGCTCCCGTCACCGGCAAACGGAACAGTGGCATTCCTGAGGGTCGGGATATCCTCACCGTTCTGACCGCTGCAGGTAAGTTCGTTGTTGAGATCGAGCTCAGCAAGCTGAACAGGCAGATTGGAGTCTGAAGACTGGGTGATGCTGAGCCTGACATATCTTGCCTCCAACTGCGAAGGCAAGTCGAATACCTGACGGTAGGCGCTGGCCTTGAGTCCCTTTTCGATGGCAGGAGTCCAGTTCTCTCCATCAAGGCTGACTTCAACAGTCATTCTCTTTGCGAAACAGCCACCGGCGGTCTCGCGGGCCTGGTTTATCACAATCTGGGAGAATATCTTCTCCATCTTCATATCCACCACGACGCCTGCAGCCAGCTGGGCAGAAGATGCCCTCCAATAGGTGTTGACATCGTTGTCGATGAGTTTGGAGGCATCATGAGCGGAATCGGCAGCGCCTTCTGCGGACCAGATCGTCTTGTCCATTATCTTCTTCAGCGCGTCCCTGACGTCAAAAACGTCGGATATGAACTCGTCTATGCACTCTTCCTCCGGTTTGTAGACCGATACGAAGGTGTAAGGTTTGCCAACGTCGATGTCGTCGATGGCAATTATGGACTCGGAGGCAGGAAGGACAACCGTCTTCTCCTCTCCGCCTGTAGTGGTATAGGTAAGACGTACCTCTGTTTCGCCCGATGCGCTGTCCCCGAAATAGAGTTCGATCGAGGTCGTGCCGGTACTCTTCTGCTCTATGAACTGACGCGGAACGACATCAGCCTTGTAGGAGTCTCCATAGACCTTGACATCCACAGCCTTTGGATCGGAGATGACACCTGCGGCATTGAACAGGGCGACGCGGAGCGTGTTCTCTCCCTCCTTCAGTCCTTCCACAATCACGCGCTGGAGTTCGGCCTCAGTGTCGATCTCAAAGGTCTGGAATTCCCCTGAATTGAAGAAAACCTTTCCTGAAACGGCCTCGGCGGGAGCTGTGAACTCTACCATGGCCTTGAGGTATCCCGGATATGCCTTCAAATCCGAAACCGTGGCGGGAGCCGGAAGCTCCTTCTGCTGGCAGGACACTGCCAGAGCGGCAGCAACTGCAAGGCAAGCAATATATAATCTGTTGAGTTTCATAATATTTCAAAAACTGGTTCAGTAATCTATCTCCACGCCTCAGGCTGCTGCAGGGAAGTCATCTTCTTCGCATCCTCCAGAGGAATAGGCATTACCAGATACTTGTCTGTGTATGAAGAGTATTCGCATACCACCTTTCTCTGATAGTTGAAGACTCCGTCCTCCTTCGTGATTCTCATACCGGTCACAAGGCGGTTGGTCTGGTCGAGTATCTTCCAGCGGCGCTGGTCGTGGAAACGCCATCCCTCGAGACAGAACTCGACACGGCGCTCGTTGCGTATGCGAGGCATAAGGAATTCATAGGTCTTGGCAAAGCCCGGAACGTCCTCGATCTTCGGCTGGCCGGCGCGCTCGCGCGTCATATTGAGCATTGCGCAGGCTCCGTCATAGTCACCGAGTTCGCAGAGAGCCTCGGCACGGTTGAGGTAGAACTCCGCAAGGCGGAAGAATACCCAATGGGTAGGCTCGCTGTGGGCGGAAGTGTTCGGTCCCCAGAAGGTGACCTGCTTGTCCTTACGGCTGTAGTAGCCGGTGCATGAGCGGGTGGTTTCCTGGGAAATGATGTCGTTGAAGCCGTTTGCCCCGCCCACATAGGTCTCAATGATGTAATCCTCGGTACAGTTGTACGGCTTGCCGTAGTTCGCTCCGTTGTAGAGTATGTCCACATAGAAGCGGGCGTCGCGGTTGGCGTAAGGGTCCCCTCCCGGAGCCTCGCTGTAGCCGAGTGAGGCAGCGTCAGGATTTATGGTGACCTTGGTGTGCGTCGCGTCGTCATAGGTGACAGGCAGGACGCCGTTGGTCATCTCGAAGCAGTCTACCAATTCCTGTGTAGGAGACTCTCCGCAGTTCCAGCACGCCGGAATAGTCGCATACTTGTACGGGCTGCAGTCGACGCCGTTGGAGTTGTTGATGTGGGAGTTGTCTTGCCAGGACCTCCAGATGATTTCAGAAACGTCGGACTGGAAAGAGCCTATGAACAGGCGCTTGTATTCCGACATCGGAACCAGGTTGTATTCGGAAAGATTGAGCACATCCCTGGCTGCATCCGCGGCCCTCTGCCACTTGTCCTCGTCATGCTCGGGGTTGTTCAGGAGACTGGCGTTGTTCAGTAGCACGCGTGCCCTTATCGCGAGGGCGACTGCGTTGCTCACGTGCTGGGCGTTGCTCAGCGGCTGCTTGTTCGGAAGTATCTTCGAATCCACCACTTCCATTATCTCTTTGGAAATCTTGGTGGCAATTTCGTCGTAGCTTGGACGCGCAAGGGAGTTCCAGCCGTCGAAGTTCGGGCTCAGAGGTTCGTCGATCCAAGGCATAGGACCGTAGAACTCCAGAAGGTTCATATAGTACCAGCAGCGCAGGACCCTGGCCTCGGCAACCCAAGTCTTCATCTCCTGCTCGTTGATTGCCGTGGACTGAGGTATGTACTTTATGGCGTTGTTTGCAAGGCGGATTCCGCGCCAGAAATCCGACCAGAGCTGGTCACTCGGATTTGCCCAGTCCCAGGTGATGCACGGGTTGGAAAGGGAAAGTGAGCCTGAATGCCACTTCTGGGCGTTGTACATCTGGATCCAGAAGGCGTTGTCGGTCAGCACCTCTACAGGCTGCATCACGAAACATATCTGGTCACGCGCCGTGTATATCTCGCCGTATGCAGCCTCGAGGAGGCCCTGTGTACGGGAGTGGTTGGACAGGATCTTGTCCAAAGTCACCTGACCGTCCGGAGTCTTGCCCAATGGGTCCTCGCAGCTGCAGAGAGTGCCGAGAACAAGGACGGACATTATTATTCTTGTGATATTCTTCATGGCAACATTCATTAGAACTTGACGTTAATACCGATGTTGTAGGTCTTGAACACTGGGTAGAGGAGTTCGTTGTTCTGCTCCGGATCCTTGTACTTGACAGGATAGAAGTCGAAGGTGAGCAGATTGAGCCCGTTCACGTAGAAGCGTATGCCCTCGGACTTGATAGCCTGGCACCAGCGCTTTGGAAGGCTGTAGCCCAGTTCAATGTTCTTGAGACGGATATAGGAACCGTTCACGTACCAGAAATCGGAGTGTGACTTGCTTCCGTTTCCGGCTGCTGTATTCAGGTCGAGGCGAGGATAGCTTATCTTCTGGCCCGACTCATATCTTTCCTGAGTCCAGGCTTCCTTGTGCCACTCGTTGAAGTTGTAGTTTTCCCACACCCACTGTCCTCCGAAGAAGTTGCTGCGGCCGGCTACGCCCTGCCACATCATACTGAAGTCAAGACCCTTCCACTGGAAGCTGAGGGCTGCGCCGAAGTTCCACTCAGGAACCTCCGGATCACCTATAGGAACAAGGTCCTTGTCGTTGATGACACCGTCCCCGTTCTGGTCCTTGTACTTGAGATCACCCGGCTTCGAAGGAGCTCCAAGGGCTGACTGGTCGTACCAGTCCTTCACGTCCTGCTCGGAATTGAAGTACCCGACAGTCTCGTAGCCGAAAGGCTGCCCGAGCCTGTAACCTGTCTGCCTGGTCCGGCAGGCGTAGTCTTCAGGAAGAAGCACCTCACTTGCATAAATCACCTTATTGCGGTTGAAGGCCGTATTGAGACGGAAGTCGAGGCGGGTGTCCCTGTTGAATTGCTTGTAATAGGTTGCGCTGAGCTCGAAGCCCTTGTTGTCAATGATTCCGGCATTGATCTTCGGGATGATTCCGGAATTGTACACTCCGCCAGTTCCGAACACTCCGGTAGGAACCAGACCGGTGGCAGGAATAAGGATGTTGTTCCTTCTCTCGTAGAAACCGTCGGCCTCAATCTTGAGGCAGTTGAACAGACCGAGTTCGATACCTGCATTGAACTTGTTGGCCTTCTCCCAGGTGAGTTCCTCATTACCTATCTGGGACTCGTAGCTTCCGCTCCAGAGGGTGAGGAAGGCGAAGCGGGAACCGTTCATGTTGTCGTTTCCGACCTGTCCGAACGAAGCGCGCAGCTTGAGGAAGGAGATGGCATCCTTGACAGGTTCCATCCATTTCTCCTCGGAAATCACCCAACCCAGGGATACTGAAGGGAAGAAGCCCATCTTGTGGCCCGGAGCGAACTGCTCTGAACCGTTGTAACCGAAGTTGAGCTCTGCAAGATAGCGGCGGCCGTAACCGTAGGTCACCCTGCCCACCAGACCTATGTAGTTGTAAGGAAGCTCGATGTTGATGACCCTCTGATAGCGGTTGAACAGGAGCATGGCGGTTACGTCGTGCTTGCCGAAAGTGCGGTCGTAGTTGATCGACGCATCGAGGTTGAAGAGGTTGTTGAAAGACTGGTACTGCGAATCGGACAGAGTGCTGTCGGTCGAAGTACCCATAGGCTGGTAGCTTACGCCATCCGGCGATTCCGGATCCGCAACGGCCTGGTAGAGCTGGTATGACCTCTGCCTTACCTGCTGGTTGGAGGAGTATGCGTCATAAGAGGCGACGACCCTTGCGGAAAGCCCAGGAGTGATGAAGTCGAAGTCATACTTGAGAGCCAGGCTCGCAGTAACCTTGTTGGACTGGGTGTTCCTGAATCCGGAGCGGTTGAGCATACCGTAAGGCACGTTGTTCATATTTCCGCCCTTGAGAGGATTGGAGAGCACGCCTCCGTCCGGGGTCGTGTCGTTGAAGTAGTTGTTAGGAGTCGTGAAGATGGATGACAGGACTACGGAATATGCGTTCACGTCGGTGAGGTAATCGGCGTTGAAAGGAACGACCACAGGGTCATTCTTCTTCTGCATATAGCCGCTGACATTCAGGGCGAGGTTGAGGCGCTTTGTGATGTCTATGTCGATATTGGCACGGAAGTTAACCCTGTGGGCCTTCGATGTCGGATCGTAATCGTATTCGTCGAACTTCTCGGTCTTGAAGATACCTTCCTGATGGAGATAACCGACGGTCGTGAAGTATCTCATCATCTTGCCGCCACCGCTGATGTTGAGGTTGACCCTCTGCATAGGAGATGCGCTGCGGATGAAGTCACCTGCCATATCTCGGGTAGGATATAGGGCCTGGAAATCTCCGGTGCGATAGTGCTCGAGAGCGGCCTCGTCGTAAATAGGAGTTCTGCCATCCTGGAGTTCCACCTGGTTTCTCAGGAGTGCATAGTCATAGGCGTTGACCATATCCGGAAGACGGGTCGCACTCTGCCAACTCTGCTCTACGGTGGCATCGATGACAGGCTTTCCCGCCTGACCGCGGCGGGTGGTGACCATTATCACTCCATTGGCTCCGCGCACACCGTAGACGGCAGTTGCCGATGCGTCCTTGAGCACCGTGATGGACTCCACCTCATGAGGATCGAGTGCATTGAAGTCACGCTCCACTCCGTCCACGAGGCAGAGAGGCTGCTGGCCGTTGACAGTGCTGCGGCCGCGGATGTAGAATTCCATATTCTCACCGCCAGGGACACCTGAGCGCTGGAGTACGGTAAGTCCCGGAAGACGTCCGGCAAGGGCGATACCCAAGTTGGAAGCAGGGGTCTGGACGAGACCCTCGGAACTCATCGTGGTGAGTGCAGCCACGACGCTCTCCTTCTTCTGCTGGCCGTATGCGACTACTACGGTCTCCTCAAGGGAAGTGAACTCCTCCTCGAGGACCGCATCCACTACGCTGCGGCCGTCAACATTGACCTCGCGGGTAGCATAACCGAGGCTGGAGAATACCAGGACCTGATTGTTCTCAGGCACGGAGAGTGAATATCGGCCTTCGAAATCGGTCACTGTACCGTTAGTAGTTCCTTTTACCTGGACCACGACGCCCTGAAGGGCCTCATTCCTGGTATCCCGCACAGTTCCGCTAACCTTGTTGACAGCGTTCTGGGCGAAGAGCGACAGACTACATAGCCACATCAAGACGAAGCTTGACAGAATTAGTCTAGTTCTCATAAAGAAATTGGTTTGATGTGTTAATAATTTTGTGATTATGTTGGTTTTCAGAGATTGAACTGATAGCAGAGCCTTCCAATAGGAAGCACGCTACCGGTCTTGTAATAGGACATTATGTCAGAAGGGGTTTCCACACCCGAAGCAAGCTTGAAGTAGAAAGTCTCTTCGGAGTCAAGTCCGATCAGGGCACGGGGGATCTCAATCTGGAGGTAATTGGAAACCTTTGTGAAAGCCACCTCACCGAGATAGGACCTGCCGTAGTCGGCATCGAGGGCTTCCACGGAAACCTTGCCGTCAGAGTAATTCGAACCTACCAGGTACTCGAAACTCTCCCAGCCCTTGAGGGACGGCTTGCCCCTGCCTATGAAGAGGTTCATCCAGTTGGTTTCACCATGCTTCGGCTCCGTCAGCTTGGATTTGGTCTTTATGTAGAAATAAATCTTCTCCGCATCATAGGACACTCTCACCTCGGAGATGGCATTGCTTGGAGCGGCCTGGGTGTAGCGCACGGTCTGGGAACCGCCGAATTCGTCCCTTGCCATCTGCTTCGAATCAGCCTTTCTCTGAACGAATCCCACATCCGACCACTGGGACAGGGCCCCGTTGATATCTATGGTCTTGGGAGCCGTAACGGCAGGAACTTCATTCCTTATACCCTTGTAGCGTCTGATATTGTCTATGAGCTGGAAATAGAAGGCATCCTGATAGCCTCCGACCATAGGCTCTATGTCACGAGAATACTCCTTGGAAGCGGCGTCGCAGAGCATATACTCCCCATCGAAAGGCTGCTTGTAGGCAATCCACTCGTTCCATCCTCCCACTGAAATCATAGGAGGATCGACCTTCAGGGCCTCATCCCACTGGGCCTGGAAGAAGGTGCCCTTGTCCACGTTCTCCGATATGTTCTGCTTTAACAGAGGATCCCAGCCGCGGCCCCAGTTTATCCATCCGGGACGGGTAAGGGAGAAGGACATAGGAACACGCGGATGGCTCGCCACGGTCACATTCATCATCTGGGACTCGGTGTGATAAGGCTGAGGGAACTTCCACTCCACCCAGGTAAAACCGTCGGGATAGGTAGGATCGAAAGGCCAGTTCGGCTTCAGGAAGGTGAAGAAGTCGAGTATCTCGGCTGAAAGGGTTCCCGGCTCATAGGATGTGTCTCCCCTGCTCGCAGCCTCGGCGAGGTCGTCAGCAGCATCGGTGTAGGCTATCACGAGGGGTTTGCCCTTGTGGTAATACCAGGTTTCAGGATAGCGCATAGGCTTGTAGATTTCGGAGTACAGGGTCCTCAGGGTCTGGAAGGAACGTGAATGGGTGTAGCTTACGATTTTCGGAGCGTCCCATCCTTCCTTGATCATTTCGGAAATTACCTTGCATACGTTCATCACCACAGGAGTGTAGATGATGGCATTGGTGTGGTCGAAGAAGATGAAGTCGACACCGGCAAGGGTTATCATTTCCATCTGCTTGCGTATCACCCACTCGTCGATCGAATTGTAATAGCCCCAGATAGGCTCGCCCCAGTAATGGGCCTGACCATTCGGGCTGATATTCTCGTCAAGGGAGTCGAAATCGGTGAGAATGTCGAGGCCGTTCGGCAGCGCCGCGATTTTCGTGGCGTCGTAGATGCCGGATGCATACGGCTGGCCTATCCACGGCCAGTAGAACATACCCACCTGACGGTCAGCACGAAAGCCGTCGACAGTATCGAAGGCACGGCCGAACTGGTCGATTCCGACAATGGCGAAAGGATTGTTTTCGCCCGCTGCCTCCGGTTCCCCGGGAACTGGTTCCACAACGGTGTCTCCGGGCTTGTCAATGCCTGTGTTTCCACCTCCGGGTTTTCCCGGCTCGATGGTGACAGGGTCGGCGCAGGCGCAACTGAAAACGCAGAAGCCTGCCAACAGCGAATAAAATGAAGTTTTGGTCATTTTCAAGTTACTTTATCTGATTCTGCTTGAGAAACGGTGTGAGCCGCTGCCCACTTCCTCATATGTATAGCCGTTCTTCGAAGGGATGCCCACGGTGGCGGTGGTGCCTGCCGGTACCTCGACATCCATGACGAGTTTGCGTCCCTGTTTGGTCCATGAGCATGAAATCTTACCCTTGACGGTTTCGAGGGAGCCTTCCGCTGAATCCAGTTCAGAAGGGACATACGGTTTCACGCTGAAGTGAGAGAATGCAGGATTTTCAAAGTCAGGACGTATGCCGACAAGATATTTCTGGAACCAGGAGCCCACGGAGCCCATCATAGGATGGTTGTGGGAGTTCATCGCATCTCCCGTAAGATATTCCCATCTCTCCCAGAGTGCGGTCGCGCCGTTCTCGAGCATGAAGCCCCAGGAAGGATAGGTCGTCTGCGCCGCAATGCGGTATGCAGCGTCAACGTGGCCGTGTTCGGTAAGCATTTCAAGGAGATACTTGGTGCAGAGATTTCCTGTCGTGAGGTGGTAGCCGTGAGCCTCGACATCCTTTACGAGATTGTCGACAACCCTCGACACGTTCTCCGGAGCAACTATTCCGAGATAGAGGGCAAAGCTGTTGCAGGCCTGGTTGTTGGATGCGTAGCCGCCGGTCTCTTCGTTCCACCACTCGCGGTTGAAGGCAGAAGCCGTCCTCTCTGCGAGAGCCGCATACTTTGCAGCTTCCCCGGTCCGTCCAATGACCGTAGCCATCTTCGAGAGCATATCAGAGCAGAGGTAGAGGTAACCGGTGGACATAAGTATGCCCGGGGTGTCACGGGAGACGCCTGAACCGTTCGGATCCATCAGGAAGTCCCTCGGAGGGCACCAGTCGCCATAGTAGCTGTAGTTGACAATGCCGTTCTCGGTTCTCGAATCGAGATAGTCCACCCATCCGCACATACCGTCGAAATTCCTCTCGATCACCCTGGTGTCACCGTAGAACTCGTAGCATTTCTGGGCGAGTATGAGATAGCTTGCCGAAACGGGATCAGCTGGACGCATTCCGAAACGGAACGGAGCTACGCAGGTAATTCTGCCCTGTTCGTCCTGGGTGTCGGTGACATCTTCTATGAACTTGGCATAGAAGCGGGCCATATCGAAGTTGTACACGGCCTGCTCCACCCTGACGGTCATATCATTGAGCCAACCCATACGCTCATCCCTCTGAGGACAATCGGTAGGAACGCTGTGGAGGTTGTTGGCCTCAGTGTTGATAACCATCCTGTTGATCTCGTTCAGCAGGGAGTTGCTGCATCTGAAACTGCTGACAGGTTCCACGGAGGAACGGACCACCTTCACCTCGAAATCTTCCTCGGAAGGCTTGTATCCGAGACCTTCCACCTGGAAATAGCGGAAGCCGTGGTATGTGAAAGCAGGTTCCCAGCTCTCAGTTCCTTCTCCCTTGAATATATAGGTGTCAGAACACTTTGCGTTCCTGAGGTTTTCCTGATTCACTCCCCCGTTTTCATAAAGCGTTTCGGCGAACCTGAGCACAAGCCTGTCTCCGCAATTGCCGTGTGCCCTGAACTTTACCCAACCGGCGAGATTACGTCCGGCATCGAATACATATACACCCGGGCGCGGTTCGGAGAGGAACTTAGGCGAAATCGTGTCCACGACCTTGATGGGCTCGATACTCTGGGACATCATCTCTCCGACCGGATCGTCAGTATTGTGGGCCCATGCCCAGTCCTTGTTCATGAGGCCGACTGGTTCGTACGGGCGCCATATCCTCTCGTTCTCCTGTCTCGCGTCATAGATTTCTCCGTCGAACACCGTGGAGTAAACGGTAGGGCCCGTTGTGACGGAACGGAATCTGTCCGTGGTCAGGACCTCGGAGGATCCGTCCTCATAATAGATTTCCACTTGTACCCTGAGCCTCGGGGTTCCGAGCCAGCCCGGAGCTACAGGGATGACGATGCTGTTTCCACCTTCACGGAGCTGTCCGGCGATGTCGTAAGTGACATAATATACTCGCTTGGAATAGGTGCTCTGGGCCGGATCAAGCACATGGTCCCCAACCTTCTCTCCGTTTATATACATCTCATAGAAACCGAGACCGGCGACATAGGCTCTTGCCTTGCTGACAGCCTTGCCGACGCTCGCGGTACCCTTGAAATAGAGAACCCGGCCCGGCATACCTGGCACATAACCGATCCAGCCACCCCACCAGTCTGCAGGATTGAGGAGGCCGGCCTCGAAGGAAGCGGTTTCGGACCATGGCGACGGTGTTCCTTTTCCGTCCCATGACATCACCCTCCAGAAATATTGCTTCCTGCTTTCGAGCGTCAGTCCCTCGGGAATCACTCCGCAGGTTTTTGCGGAGTTCACCTTTCCGCTGTCCCAGAGATTGCCGGTACAGGATTCTGCAAGTTCTCTGCTGTCGGCAATTATTATCCTGTATGCAGACTGCAGGCAGCCGGTCTCTGTGGAGGCGAGTTTCCAACTCAATTGTGGAACGCGGTCAATCCCGAGGGGATTTTCCTGATATTCGGACTCGAGGCCATGGACAGAGAAAGAAGCTGAAGGAAGATTCCCGGCAAAACAGAGCACAGACAGGGCTACCGCCATGAGCAGGGAAGATAGGATACGCATTGATTTCATTGCAATCGACTTTGGTTATCAGTTTTTCACTAAACAAAGTTAGACCTGAGTCAAAATCAGAGTCTTGCATTTTCTGTTCAATTTTTTAAAGTTTCTGTTTTTAATCCCGGATACCACACTGCAATGGCTGAACAAAAATTTCAAAATTGCATATATTCGTTTCATAAAGAGACAAGTACATGAAAAGGACAATATGCACCGCACTCGCTTCGGCGGTCCTGCTCATCCTCTCCGGCACTGCCCTCTGCGGAAACACCAGGAGCAGCCGGCTCTCGGACTGGCTCACCATACAACTGGTTCAGGACTTCGCCCAGGACGACCGAGGCTATATGTGGATGGCCACACACGGAGGTCTGTACAAATACAACGGATACGAGTTCGAGCATTATGTATATGACGGCACCGACAGTGGAAGTCTGCCCGACGACTTCGTCTTTTCCCTGCTTTACGACAGGGACGGAGTTCTCTGGGCCGGTACGGGACAGGGGCTGTGCTGCCTCGATTCCGGGACGAACGAATTCACGACCTATTCCACTATGGACATATATGACATCTTCCAGGACAAGGATGGTCAGATATGGGCAGGAACTCCGGACGGTCCTGCCCGGCTTGACAGGGAACGGGGAGAACTGGTCATCGACGGAGATGTCAGGAATGTGAATATCTTCTGGGAAGACGAAACGGGACACATCTGGACAGGCTCGGGAGAGAACGAAGCCCTTGCCATGAGGAAGAGCGAGGGCAACTGGGAAAAGTTCCGCCTGCCCGGCGGCAGGACTGTTCACAGCCAGTATTGCGCTCCCGACCGCATCTGGTGGCTGGGCACTGACAGCGGACTCGCCTTCTTCGATCCCGCGCTCAGGCGATTCGTGGACATTCCCGGGATAAAGGGGCTGGTTGACGAACTGAACGGCATCAAAGTCAACTTCATAGTCGAAATAGAGTCCTACAAGCTGCTCATCGGCACTGAATTCGAGGGACTGTACTATTATGATCTCATAAGCAGGGAACTGCTTCACAACCGTCCGGTCAGATTCAATCCGTCAGGTTCGTCCCAGCTGCACTGCTGTTATGTGGATTCCGACGAGAACGTATGGATAGGCAGTTTCGACAAGGGCTTCGTGACGGCGAACAAGCAGGCAGACTACTTCAACCAGGATGAGAAGCTCAGCAGCCTGGTACACGACAAGTTCGTCACGAGAGTGCTCGAAGATCCGGAGCAGAATCTCTGGATAGGCACGAGGTACAACGGGATAATACGCTACGGCACTGACGGGAAGGTCACAGTTTTCAACACATCCGACCTGATTCCGGGTTCCAGGGGAGATTTCATCGAAGTCATGTATATGACCTCGGACGGAAGGATCTGGACGGCCATTGAGTCCTGCCTTACAGTATCGAGGCTCCACGGGGACAGGCTTGTACCTGAAGTCCGGCTGGACCTGCGCAATGTCAGGGTCATCAAGGAGGACTCGATGGGAAGGCTGTGGCTCGGGACTTGGAACGGTCTGTACAGACTCGAGTTCAAGGGTGGGAAGCCTGTGCTGGTGGACTACGGGGAAGGGAACGTTACAGATGTCTTCGAAGACCGGGAGGGACGCATATTCGTCACTTCCAATTCCAAGGGCCTCTACGAGGTAGACGTGGATAACAGGACAATGACAATGCTTGAAATCCCTTCCGTATGCAGGGATGTCACTACCGCCTGCATCACGGCCATGTTCGACAGTGAGGGCAAGCTGTGGTGCGGCTCGTACAAGTTTGGGCTCACCTGCATCAGACCCGACGGGAGCGCCGAGGTGCTGACCATGAACGACGGACTGCCCAGCAACAATGTCCTCTGCTTCCAGGAAGACCTGTGCGGGAACATCTGGGCAAGCACTTCGAACGGAATAGTCAAGATTGTCTGCGGAGACCATTCGCTCGAGTTCTCGACCTACAACATGCGTTCTATCCTCCGGCACGAGCAATACCACGAGAAGTCGGGATGCACGACTGTGGACGGCAGGGTGTTCTTCGGAGGGAACCACGGACTCACCTTCTTCGACCCTGACGACATAAAGACCAGCAAGGCTGCGCCCAAGGTGAACATAGACGACATAAGCGTCATCGACGAGAGCATAATGTCAGAGGTAAAGGGCTGGGATACTGAACCGTCCATAACCCTCGACTGGAAGCGCAGGAACATAAACATAGACTACTCCGGAATAGATTTCTTCACATCCAACAACCTTACCTACAGGTGCATGCTCGAGGGATTCGACAAGAAGGTCAGCGAGGTGGGCACGTACAGGAGAGCCAGCTGGTCCAACCTGCCTCCGGGAAAATACATCTTCAAGGTATGGGCGGTGAACGACTGCGGGATGGAGAGCGAAGAACCTGCGGAACTGACTATTCGTGTGCTCCGGGCACCATGGCTGAGCATACCGGCAATGATAGGGTATGTACTGATTCTGCTCATACTGGCATACGTGGTCATACGGACCACCACAAATGCGAAAATCAGCAGGCAGAAGGCCGAGATTGAACACAACGAGAAGATGCGCGAGGTTGAGGTATCCAGAATGAAATCCGTGTTCTACGCCAACATTTCCCACGAGCTCAGGACACCTCTCACCCTGATTGCCGCCCCTTCCGAACAGCTTCTCGAAGACTCCGGACTGAACGACAAGGAACGCCGGCTGGTCAAGGTCATCCATAGGAATGCCTCCAGGATGATGAAGATGATGAACCAGCTGATGGACTTTGCCAAAACCGAAGACGGAGTCCTGAAATTGCATGTCAGTCAGGAGAATGTACAGGCACTGATACGGGCCCAGTACGAAGCCTTCAGCGTATGGGCCGACAAGAAGTCCATCCGTTTCCTTTTCTTGCCGGGTAGCACGGAAGAGCCTGTATGGGCCGACTCCGACAAGATTGACAAGATAATGACCAACCTGCTGTCCAACGCTATGAAACACACTCCTCAGGGCGGCAGCGTGGTAGTGAGCTGCAGGTTCACGGGGCCGGATGAGAAACTTTCCGGTTACAGTGTCGGGAGCGGGCGCTATCTTGAGGTGTCGGTCAAGGACAGCGGCCCGGGAGTGGACAAGGAAAGCATGGACCAGCTCTTCATCCGATATCCAAAGATAAAGGGCGACCACGCTGATTTCAGCGGCAACGGGATAGGGCTGCACTATACCAAGAAACTCACGGAATGCCACAAAGGAGACATCAAGGCCGAACTCTGTCCGGAGGGAGGAATGAAGTTCTCTTTCATCATTCCGGCGGATGACGTCTATTCGGACGAGGAGAAGAGAAGTGTGCTTCAGGACTATGTCATCGCCCCGGACGACAGCGACGGAGTTCCGGTTCCGGAAGTCAGCGCGGACGAAAACGCGCCGCTCCTGCTCATAGCCGAGGACAACGACGACCTGCGGGGCTATCTCAAGTTCATCTTGGGCAAGGACTACAGGGTAATTGCCGCAGCTGACGGAGACGAGGCCTGGGCCGCAGTCCAGGAACACTGTCCGGACCTTGTGCTTTCCGATGTGATAATGCCGAAGACTTCCGGCATCGAGTTGTGCTCGATGATAAAGGCCTCTACGGAATTCAGCTTCATACCCGTGGTACTGCTCACGGCAAAGAACGAGACGGCCGACAGGATAGCCGGCAGAAGCTCGGGAGCCGAAGCCTATGTCAGCAAGCCTTTCAATATCGAGGAGCTGTCCCTGACAATAGCGAACCTTCTGAAGAGCAAGGAGGCGCTGAGGAAATACTATCTTTCTCCGGATGTGGAGGGTGAAAGAACGCCGGCCCCTCAGATGAGCGCCAACGACCAGAAATTCATGGACAAGCTTACTGCCCTGGTCAGGAGAGAGGTTTCGAATGCCGAACTCGACATAGAAAGCCTGACCGTAGAGTTGGGAATTAGCCGCTCAGTATTCTACAAGAAACTGAAAGGACTCACAGGAATGTCCCCGAACGATTTCGTAAGGGGATACAGGTTCAAGCTGGCTGCCCAGATGATAAACGAGGGAGAACTGTCGCTGCAGGAAATTGCGGACAGCACCGGTTTCAACTCATACTCCTATTTCTCCAAGTCCTTCAAGGCACATTTCGGCATTTCTCCGAAAGACTTCCGCCAGAAGGACAGGGAAGGTCATAGAGAATCCAGATCAAAGCCCTCGTCCAACAATTCCCACATAGAATCCATCTGACGGCGATCTTTCTTGGTGGGACGGCCCGCTCCCCTGTCCCTCTTGAAGAAGAAGGTCTCTACAGGAGCACGCATTTTCTCCATTTCCTCCGGTGGGGTGAGGTTCTCCGCATACCTGGGCACAAGGGCGGCCCCGACGCGCCTGTCTATGAGGTCAAGCACGCGGAAAGTGAAGAGCACCTGTCCCTTGCGGGCAGTGACAAGGTCGCCCGGCTTGACCTCCCTCGCTGGCTTGACGTCCTGCCCGTTGAGTTTCACCTTCCCTCCCTTGCACGCATCTGTGGCGTCCGTACGGCTTTTGTACACCCTTATGGCCCAGAGATATTTGTCTATTCTTGTTGAATCCATTGGCTTTCAGCCTATTCCTCAGAGGATTCCTCAGGGTATTCCTCGACTTCGGCCCTCTTCTCCACCGTCGATTCGAGAACTATGGTATCTCTGTCACGCGGAACGAGGAAGAAGTCCGGCATATCCGCGGGGATGAGCACGGTCTCGCCCTTGCGGACCACGGTGTCCGTCATCTGGCCGCCGTCATGGACCTGAACCGAGAATTCGCCCTCAACGCATATATATATAAGGAAGCTGCCCGATGCGGAGGTCGTCGCCTTGACAGGGTCGCTGAGATTGATCTGATTGACAGTGAACTGGTCGCAGCGTACCAGCTGCCTGACTTGATTGCGTTTCTCCCCGCCGTCGCCCCAGAGCGGCCCACGTGTCCACAGGCTGTCGTCGTAGAGGCTGTAGTCAATGACGTCAATAGCCTCGTCAAGGTGCATCTTCCGGGCTGTCGCAGGATTGAACTCGCGTCCCCAGTCATACAGACGGAAGGTCATATCCGAGGATTCCTGGATTTCCGCGATGAGTAAGCCACCGTCGGCTGCATGGACCGTACCCGGCTTGATATAGATGGCGTCGCCCTTTTTCGGATGAATGACGTTCAGTATCTCCTCGACAGTGCCGTTATGGCAACGATCGTAGAACTCCTGCGGGGTAACCTCCCTGTTGAAACCCATATACACGCTCGAACCCGGTTTCGCGTCCATCACGTACCATATCTCAGCCTTTCCGAGGGAATCGTAGCGCTCCTGGGCGAGTTGGTCGTCGGGATGTACCTGCACTGAAAGCTTGTCATTGATATCCAGGAACTTGATAAGGAGAGGGAACTGCAGGCCATACCACTCGAACACGTGTTCGCCGACTATGCGGTCAAGATAGGTTTCCATAAGTTCCTCGAGGGTGTTGCCGGAAAGCCAGCCGCCCTCCACAACGGATTCCTGGGCGCCCATATCGGCGACTTCCCAGCTTTCTCCTATCCTTACATCTGTCGTCAGATGAACTTCATTGCCGTCTTCATCGGTTTCGACAAAGGATTTGCCGAGCACCTTGATGAGCGAATCTCCACCCCATGGCCTGCGCGAAGGAATAGGGGTAAACTTGATAGGATAAAACTGTTTCTTGGTTTCCATATCTGAACTTATTTATGATTTTCAATTTCCTTGGCCGCATTCAGCAATCTTCAGACTACTTTTGGCAATCCTCATATCACTCACCCCGCCAGGGCCTGTTGCCGAGCCGCTAAGGTACGAAAAATTATTGCTACATTTGCGGCGCTAAAAAAGATTGCAATGGCACAGAAACCATCCATCCCAAAAGGGACCCGCGATTTCGGACCGGCAGAGACAGCGGCCCGCAACTATATCTTCGACACCATCAGAAGCGTCTTCAGGACCTACGGATACTCCCAGATAGAGACTCCTGCAATGGAGAACCTGAGCACCCTGCTGGGCAAGTACGGGGAGGAGGGCGACAAGCTCCTCTTCAGAATACTGAATTCCGGGGATGCATTCGCCAACGTCGACAATACCCGCCCGCTCACCCCTCAGGTTTGCGAGAAGGGTCTCAGATATGACCTCACAGTCCCTTTCGCACGTTTCGTTGTCCAGCATCAGAACGATATCTGTTTCCCGTTCAGGAGATATCAGATCCAGCCTGTATGGCGTGCGGACCGTCCTCAGAAGGGGCGTTACCGCGAATTCTACCAGTGCGATGCAGACGTGATAGGAAGCACGTCCCAGCTCAATGAACTCGAACTCGTACAGATAGTCGACACGGTATTCCGCAAGTTCGGAGTGCGCGTGTGCATAAAGATAAACAACCGCAAGGTGCTGACCGGATTAGCCGAAATATGCGGTTTCCCGGACAAGGTTGTGGACATCACCGTAGCAATCGACAAAATCGACAAGATAGGAATGGAGGCTGTGGAAGAGGAAATGATTTCCAAGGGACTTACTCCTGAGGCGGTAAAAATCATCGAACCTGTGCTTACCCTCAAGGGCAGCGCCGCAGAGAAAATCGCCGCAATGCGCCCTATTATGGGCTCGTCGGAAACCGGCATGAAGGGTCTCGACGAACTCGAGGAACTCTTCGGCTTCATCGAAGCGGCCGGGATAGTGAACGAGGTGGAAATCGACCTTTCCCTCGCGAGAGGCCTCAACTACTACACTGGAGCCATATTTGAGGTCAAAGCCCTTGATTTCCAGATAGGAAGTATTTGTGGCGGAGGACGTTACGACAATCTTACCGGCATTTTTGGACTTCCGGGCATGTCGGGAGTGGGCATATCTTTCGGAGCCGACAGGATTTACGATGTGCTTTCCGGCCTGGGCAAGTTTCCTGCCGAGGTCAAGTCCTCTACAAAGATACTTTTCGCCAATATGGGAGAGGCTGCATACCTCATCCCAGTCATATCCGCCCTGCGCTCGAGGGGCCTTGCCTGCGAACTGTACACCGACAAGACAAAACTCAAGAAGCAGTTCGACTACGCAGAGCGCAAGGGTATCCCTTTCATTTCCATCAACGGGAGCGATGAAGTCGCTCAGGGCATCGTCAATATCAAGAATCTCGAGAGCGGAGAGCAGAAGTCCTTCGCTAAAGATGACGCCGACGGCATACTCGCCTTCGTCAGCTGAGCGGCTCTTTCGGGTCCTGCCGGGTACATTTCTGCGGCCAGAATTATCTGAACAATCATACTGATTCGTAAAACAATCATACTGTTTTGTAAAAACAACACGCAATACAACAGATAATTTTTGCCCGAACTCTTGTTTTTGCTCTTTCGGGGAGATAGCTTTGCCACCGTGAAAGAGCTATGAAGAAGTGGACAGCGGCGGCAGCGGCCATCATATGCTGCACGGCGGCACATTCTTGTGCCGAAGACATCAAAACCACAGAGAGGTCGGAAAATTCCAGGACAGTGGTTTTCACCGACTGCGCAAGGAGCAGGAGCGGAATCGGGATGAATCCCGGTGACAGCCTTGAAATCTTCGTGTACAATGACGACCTGCTCAGGCGTCTGGACAGTTATCAGAGAACGGTCATAAAGGACGGGCTCCGTGTCGCGTGCACCTCCGGCGACAAGATTATCGTATTCCTTGTCAACGGGCAGCAGGGACGGTATTACTGGAGTGCAAACAACAGCTATTCCTATATAGAGGGCCTGGACTCGGAGTTTGTCAGGGACTGCAGTTCGAGTCCCGTCAGCGGAGGAATATGCCTCAGTTCCGGATTCTCCGGGGAGAAACTGGAAGTTACTCTGACTCCTTTGATGTCCCGCATCGTGCTGCGGAGCATCCGTTGTGACTTCAGCGGGCGACCGTACGAGGGGGCGAAGCTGAAGGATGCAAGGGTCTACCTTACAAATGCAAGTTCCGTATGCAGGGTGATGAAGACTGATGATTTCGTAACCAGGGGGACGCTCAACACCGGAAGACTCTGCCCCGAGGACCTTGCGCTGATGAGTGATCCCTCGATGCTGTTGAAGGAACTTCCTCCTTCGATAGGAGAGGATTTCGTGGAAGTCGAGGCCGAACTCTACTGCTATCCAAACACGAACGCCGAAGAGGGTCTCGGAACGCCGTTCACCCGGCTTGTGATAGAGGGAAAACTGGATGGAACATTGTGGTACTGGCCCATAAATGTCAACAGAGATGGAATCTGCTGGGTGGAAGGCACTCCCGGCATTGACAGGGGCAAATCGTACGTCTATGACATCACCCTGACGCGTACGGGAACGGCCGACCCCGACCTTCCTGTCGAGTTCGGGACCGCCGTTGTGGAGAATGTTGTGGAAGACTGGACTGTAGAGGAGGAAAGATATGAAGTGTTCTGATTTTCTGACAATCCGGGCTCTGGCTACCGTCCTGCTGATTGCAGGGACTGCAGCTTGTGCGGAAAACGGAAAAGAAGCCGAGGGGGCTGCCGAAACGCTGATATGCCTGGATACCGGAGACTTCGTCACCCGTTCCTCGGATCCCGACGAGAACAGGATAAGCGACCTGAACGTTTTTCTGTTCAACAGCGCGGGGCGTCTCGAGGAGAGGCTGTATCTCGAAGGCGGACAGATAACTCACGAAGGTGGCGCGCACAGTTTCGGTCTGAAACTGATACGGGGACTGAAATATTCGGTATATGTATGCGCCAATCTTGGGTATGAACCCGAAATCCGTACCCTCGAAGAACTGCTGGCCTTCCGATACTGGCTTTCCAGGCCTGACGATTTTTCCCGCGGCATAGTGATGTGCGGCTTCAGGGATGGAATCGGCGCCGCTGAAAAGTCCGGGGAAGCGGTCCGGATAAAGCTCAGGAGGGTCATGTCGAAGGTCAGCATAGAGATTGACAACAGAAAACTGGACCCGGACGTGAACATAGAGGTGACCGGCGTCAAGGTCGGCAACTGCCCGAGGTCGGTTCCCCTTTTCGGAACCGGGTGCGCAAAGGGGACGGACGACATATTCCCATTGGGATTCACAAAGGATGCGCTCCCTGCGGAAATGTACCTTCTCGAGAATGTGGACGCAGGAAAATATGCCTCATTCATAGAAGTGGAAGCCAGATATGACTCGGAGGAGAAATATACGGAGGACGGGGACAGGATATACTACCGTTTCCACATCGGCGAGGGGGAAGGACTGCCGGTGGAGAGGAACCACCACTACCGGGTTACGCTGCTGCCCGAGGGCGACGGACTAGGAGGGGACGGGGAAAGCAGCTGGAGGATAGACAAGGAGGACCTGAGCACACGCTACACAGGCGAGCCGTATCTGATTCCCCATCCGGCAAAATACATAGAATGCAGAATCGGAGACAGTGTACATCTCTGGTGCGAGGTGTACCCGCCGAACGTGAAATTCAGCATCAACCGGGACAATCTGGAGAACGACACCTCAATAGGACTGTACGACTACGTCATAGACCCTGACGGGCACGGCATCACCCTGTACATGAAAAAGGGCGGCACGGGGCATGTGTATATGGAGGCGGGACCTCCCGTCGAAGAGGCTTCTCTCTTCGTGATAGTCTGCGAACCTTGAAAAAATTCCTAACTTTGGGCGCACTAAACTGAACTAAACTGAACATAGATGAAGACAGTCGCCGTTATCATTGCCGGAGGGGTCGGTTCAAGGGTCGGAAGCAATATTCCCAAGCAATTCATTCCCATTGACGGGAAACCCATACTTATGTATACCCTCGAGGGATTCCAGCGCCACGAGCTGGTGGATGAAATCGTTCTCGTATGCATAGACGGATGGCAGGAAGAAGTCCGGAAATGGGCTGAGACATACGGGATCGGCAAACTCACCGACATAGTCAGGGGTGGGAGCTCCGGACAGGAATCCATACGCAACGGGGTCTATTCCCTCGAAGGGAAACTCGACGATGACGACGTAGTGATAATACACGACGGAATTCGCCCGCTCGTGGATGCCAGCGTGC
Source organism: Bacteroidales bacterium (assembly GCA_016293535.1). Lineage (GTDB taxonomy): Bacteria > Bacteroidota > Bacteroidia > Bacteroidales > UBA932 > Cryptobacteroides. Next base: position 27,950 of record JAEDEB010000014.1, read on the forward strand.
TGACCGACGTGATAGAGAAATGCCGCAGCTTCGGCAACGGAGTCACTTCTCTGCCGTACAATGAGCAGATTTTCCTTGTGGATGACGAGATATCGACAGTGAAATACATCCCGAGGGAGACACTCAGAAGGGTTTCGACCCCTCAGGCATACCGTTTCGGAAAACTCGACTCCGCCTACCATACCGCTTTCGAAAAGGGGATAGGAATCTACGGTTCCTCATACACGAATACGATGATGGTGGAACTCGGAGAGAGATTGTACTTTGCAGCCGGCTCGGACAAGAACATCAAGATAACCACCCCTGATGACGTGGAATGGTTCAGAACTTACGTGAAGCTCAACCACGGACAGAAGAAAGACTGACAAACAGCTATGAAAGCATACGAAAACCCCTTATATCTCGAGGATGTGGCAGGGCTGTCTGCGCTTCCCCTTGAATGGAGCAGGCTCGCCGGCAAGACCATAGCCGTCAGCGGCGCCACTGGAATGATAGGCAGTTGCCTTGTGGACCTGATTATGAAGAAGAATGCCGAGGGCCTGGGGTGCCGCATCATAGCTTTCGGACGCAACGCAACAAGGGCTGCCGAGCGTTTCCGCAAATACTCGGCATCTGAGGATTTCATCTTCGCTTGCCAGGACATCAACGAGCCTGTAGTCTGCAATGAAAAGGCTGACTTCGTGATTCATATGGCCAGCAATACCCATCCGGTAGCCTACGCAACCGAACCGGTGTCCACCATAATGACGAACATCAGCGGACTCCGCAATATGCTCGAATACGCAAGGGGCTGCGGGGAAGGCTGCCGCTTCGCATTCGCCTCCTCCAACGAGGTTTACGGTCAGAACAGGGGCGACGCCGAACTTTTCGACGAGAGTTATTGCGGATACATAGACTGCAACACCCTGCGGGCGGGCTATCCTGAGAGCAAACGATGCGGAGAGGCTCTGTGCCAGGCCTATGCACGCCAATACGGGATGGACGTTGTGATACCGAGATTCACCCGCTCATTCGGGCCAACCCTGCTGCCGACGGATACAAAGGCTCTTTCACAGTTCATCAGGAATGCAATCGCAGGTGAAGACATAGTACTCAAGAGCGAAGGACGACAGTATTTCTCATACAGCTATGTCGCTGACGCCGTTTCAGGACTCCTGTACATACTCCTGTATGGAAAGAGCGGGGAAGCGTACAATATAGCCGACCTTTCCTGCGACATAACGCTCAGAGACCTCGCAACCGAGATAGCCGGCATCTGCGGAACCTCCGTTGTGTTAGATCTTCCCGACGCGGTGGAAGCCGCAGGATTCAGCAAGGCCACCAAGGCCCGGCTGGATTCCACCAAACTCAGGGAGCTGGGATGGAAGGCGAGATATTCCCTGAAAACCGCCCTTGAGCGGACCATAATCACACTCAGAGAAGCTGACGTGAAATGAGAACTCCTACATCACTGTTTTTCGATTTCTTCATCAGGCCCGGAGTCGACAGACGCAGGGAGGCTGCGCTCGCAAAGATACGCGCACGCGGAACCGCAAGGGTCTGCCTCATAGCGTCCAGCCTTTCGATGTGGAGGCTGGAGGGTGTATGGGCCCTGATGCAGAGGGACAGCCGTTTCGACTGCAGGATACTGCTCATACCTCTGGCAAAGCACAGTCCCGAAACCCGGGCCGCCGAGATGCAGAAACTGAGGGATTACTTCGGAAAGAAGGGCATAGCTTACCATGAAGAGGATTTTTTCGAGGAGTTCGACCCGGACATAGTCTTCTACCAGCAGTTCTACTCCCACAGTTACCTTGACCCGGTCAGAGCCTGCCACAACGAACACCGTCTGCTTTGCTACACCCCGTACGGAGTTATGTTCATAGATAAGAAGTGGCAGTATAACAGCCGTTTCCACAATGTGGGGTGGAAGATTTACATGCAGAGCGAGGCCCACAGGAACACATCCCGAAGACTCGCCGACAACCGCGGAAGCAATGTGGTAGTGGTCGGCGATGCTGACAGCGACGCCTTCGCGGAGCCCGGATTCGAGGACGTGTGGAAGCCGCAGGAGCATGCAAAGAAAAGGATAATCTGGGCGCCCCACCACAAGAAACTCAAACGCGACAGTTTCGAATGGACCGCAGCGGCTATGAAGGAAATGGCACTGAAATACAGGGACAGCGTGCAGTTTGCGTTCAAGCCCCATCCCATACTGAAGACCTACCTCTACAGGGACCCTGCCTGGGGCCAGGAGAAGACAGATGAGTTCTGGCACTTCTGGGAGTCACAGCCGAACACCCAGCTCGAAACCGGAGCGTTCATAGACCTTTTCAAGGGTTCCGATGCAATGATACACGACTGCAATTCCTTCATAGCCGAATATATGTACACGGGGAAGCCGGCACTTTTCCTCTCCGGGAACACCGACAGGATACGCGCTTCATTCGGAGAATTCGGAAAGGCGGCTATTGACGCGCATTACCACGGAGACAAAGCTGAATCCATCCCGGCTTTCATAGATAAGGTGGTTCTTGGCGGAGAAGATGAGCTGGCTCCTGTCCGCAAGGACTTCGCCGACCGCTACCTCCGCAACGAAACGGTTCCGGGGTCCGCTGGCGGCTTCGGCACAGATTCCGCCGGAAGCATCGGCAGCGGTTTCGCCGCCGGCATCGTCCACGACATCGCAAGTTCCATATGGCCTGACTGATTCCCGGGTAATCTGAAGCAACTTATTCTTTTCGCTAAATCTGCATAAAAATATACTGCTATGGGAGAAAAGCACATCATAGAATACAAGCGGATCTGGAAAGATGAGTGGCTGGAATGGATTTGCGGGCTTGCCAATGCTGATGGTGGAGTCATCTATATCGGAATAGCTGACGACGGAGAAGTCGTCGGCGTCGCTAACTCCAAGAAGTTGATGGAAGATATCCCGAACAAGATAGTCAATAAGATGGCCATCTATCCTGATGTAAGGCTGATCCAGCACGACGGGAAGGACACGATCGAGATTGACATCAAGCCTAGCCTTGCCGGAGTCTCGCTCGATGGCGTAGTCTATAAGCGAGTCGGTGCCACCAATCAAATCCTGCAAGGCGCCGCCCTGCAAGAGTTCTATCTCAGCAGTTCCAGCGGTGCCTGGGACGCGAGGATTATTCCGGAAGCCCGGCTTGACGAAATCGATCCGGAAGCGGTCCAGTACTTTAAGGATTCCGGTATCCGCAAGGGACGTCTGTCCAAGGAGAGTTCCAACGACAGTGTCGAGAAGGTCCTCAAATCCCTGAACGTCATGACGGATGACGGGAAACTAACGATGGCCGCTCTTCTCCTGTTCGGAAAGAATCCTCAGCGCTACTGCATCGATGCCCGTTTCAAAATAGGCCGGTTCGGTGCCGGCGCTGCAAACCTCATCATTCAGGATATGGTCGACGGGGACCTGATCAGAATGCCAGACCGAGTGGTGGATATCCTTGATGCAAAGTATCTTGTCAGACCGATCCATTACAAGAGACTGCGCCGGGAGGAACCCCTTGAACTCCCCGAAAACGGGCTCAGAGAGATTATCTGTAATGCAATTATCCACAAGCAGTACGACGGATCTGACATCCAGATGCGCGTATATGATGACAGGATTGATCTCTGGAACTTCGGCAAACTTCCGGAAGGATACACCTTTGAGCAGATGTTCAAACCTCACAGGTCGATGCCAAGAAACAAGCTGATCGCCAACGCTTTTTACTATGCAGGCCTGATCGAAGCCTGGGGCCGCGGCTTTGAGATCATCACGGAAGCTTTTTCCGGCGAAGGTCTTGCCATCCCTACTTTCAAAGAGGAGTTCGGCGGTGTAACTGCCGTTATCCAGCGGGAAATCTTCCAGGCTGTCCAGCAGGGTAAATCCTCTGCCAGCGGGAACCGTGAACAAGAAAATGACCCAGATAATGACCTAGATGAACTGACTGATAGACAATCTATTATCGTCAAACTCCTATATCATCAAGGTCAAGGAGATGACCCAGAAACTGGCCCTGAAACGATGCAGTCTCTGGCTCACAAGACAGGTGTCTCTGACAGTACCGTCAAACGTGAGTTGAAGGATCTGGTATCAAAAGGCTGGATTGTCAGAATAGGCTCGGACAGGGGCGGCTGGTGGAAGGTCATCAAAAAGCTGTAGCCAGAACATTACAAAAGATTCACAACGCCGGATACTGCAAGATACTGACTGCGGTATCCGGTTTTGGTATTCAGCGGGATGCAGTGGGCGTTGACTTGGTGAGCAGCCGGTACCGGCTCTCTGGATTGACAGCGTCAATCTTCTAGTGGATCTGCAGAACATCATCAACAGCAGACGCACCCAGAATCGCAACCTGAAACGCCCTTTTTCAGATAGTAGTGAGCCAGCTTGCTAAATGTAGCCAAGATGTAGCCAACTTTTGAAAAGCAAAAGCCCCTACAGTTATCTGTAAGGGCATTTTGAAGCGGTGCGGACGAGACTCGAACTCGCGACCTCCGGCGTGACAGGCCGGCATTCTAACCATCTGAACTACCGCACCAGGATGGTTGCTTTTCCTGAAAGCGTTTGCAAAGATAGGTACTTTTTCGGATTCTGCAAGGGGCGGAGAAGAATTTTTACAAAACTTTCCACTATTCCCGCGGTTTTCGCGATTATTCCTAACTTTGCAGACTCCGAAAGGCAGATGCCCCGGAAAAGCGAAGCCGAAAAGGAAGCAGGGAATCTTGAAATGAACGAAGGCGACATCATCATACGACATGCAAAGGTCAACAACCTCAAGGACATCTCTTTGGAGATTCCGAGGGGAAAGCTGGTAGTGATAACCGGCGTTTCCGGTTCGGGAAAGTCCTCCCTTGCCTTCGACACCCTGTTCGCCGAAGGACAGAGGCGCTTTGCCGAGAGTCTCTCCTCCTATGCGCGCCAGTTTCTGGGCCGTATGTCCAAACCGGACGTGGAGGCCATCGAGGGCATTCCCCCGGCTATTGCGATCGAGCAGAGGGTAAATATACGAAACCCACGCTCCACTGTCGCAACGACCACGGAAATCTATGATTACCTGCGCATCATATTCGCCCGCATAGGCCGGACCTATTCACCCGTAAGCGGCAGGGAGGTAAAATGCCATACGGACACCGACGTTATGGACTATATATTCTCTTTCAACGGGGAAGTCGCGTTCATACTGACGGATCTGGGATGGAGCGGACGCAACGACAAGGTGGAACTGATGCTCGCCCTCAAGGAAGAGGGTTATACCAGGTTCATGGTCGGAGACACTCCTGTCCGTATCGAGGACGTGATGATGAAGTCCGAAAGCGGCGATTTTCCGGATGAGGTGTACCTGCTCCACGACAGGGTGAGGACGGACGTGCCGCGCGAGGGCCGGGACTGGGATGATACCCGCACCCGCGTACTCGCGTCCATAGAGAATGCTTTCACAAAGGGAGGCGGCAGCCTGATGGTGAAGACTCCGGGACAGATGCGCTGTTTCACCAACCGTTTCGAAGCGGACGGCATCAGTTTCGCCCGCCCGGACGAATACCTTTTCAGCTTCAACAGTCCGCTCGGAGCCTGCCCCGAATGCGGCGGACTGGGGAAAATAATAGGAATCAGCGAAGACCTTGTCGTTCCCGACAAGAGTCTGTCGATATATGAGGGTGCAGTCGCCTGCTGGCGCGGGGAAAAGATGGGCTGGTTCAAGAACCAGGCTGTCCTCAACGCCGAACGCTACGGACTCGACATCTTCACACCATATTGCAACCTGAGCGCAAAGGACAAATCCATACTCTGGGAAGGCCGCGCCGGGGACAGCGAGGAGAGTTCCATTGTGGGACTGGACGAATTTTTCCGATGGGTGGAAAAGAACCGCTACAAAATCCAGTACCGCTATATGCTCAACCGCTATTCCGGAAGGACGACCTGCCACGCCTGCGGCGGCAGCAGACTTCGCAAGGAGGCCCTTTACGTCAAGGTCGGAGGCAAGAATATCCACGAGCTGCTGAGCATGAACGTGGATGGTCTTCTGGATTTTCTGACACATCTCGAACTCACCCACGAAGAGCATCTCATCGCCGACAAGGCCATACAGGAAACCTGCACCCGCCTGCAGTACATAAAGGATGTGGGACTGTCGTACCTGACCCTGGACCGCAGTTCGAACACCCTTTCGGGCGGCGAAAGCCAGAGAATAAACCTGGTGACGGCACTCGGCAGTTCCCTTGTCGGGTCCATGTACATACTCGACGAACCTTCCATAGGGCTTCATCCCCGCGACACGGAACGTCTCATCGCTGTTCTCCGACGTCTGCGTGACCTCGGGAACACCGTTGTGGTCGTTGAACACGACGAGGAGATGATGAGGGCTGCGGACGTGCTCATAGACATGGGGCCGAAAGCCGGAAAGGACGGGGGCGAAATCGTCTTCAAAGGGAAACTTTCGGAAAATGCCGTAACGGAGAAGACGATGGAGAGGTCGCTTACCCTGCAGTACCTCAGCGGAAGGCGTGAGCGTTATGTAAGGGAGAAGAGGAAAAGTCCATACCACATCACGGTCGAGGGCGCAATGGAACACAACCTCAAGGACATAAACGTGGAGTTTCCTCTCAACGAACTCGTCGTCGTGACCGGCGTGAGCGGTAGCGGGAAGTCCTCGCTTGTCGGGGATATACTCTACCCTGCCCTGTTCCGCCGCCTCAACGAAACCGGCGCCGCTCCGGGCACATTCCGCCGGCTCGGCGGGAACCTTGAGCGGATAACGAGAGTCGAATACGTGGACCAGAATCCCATAGGAAAGAGTTCGAGGTCCAATGCGGTCACCTATCTCAAGGTATACGACGACATACGGCGCCTGTACAGCGAACAGCCGTATGCACGCATGAACGGCTACGGTCCGGCATTCTTCTCCTTCAACCAGGACGGAGGACGTTGTCCGGAATGCCAGGGTGAGGGATTCGTGAAGATAGGGATGCAGTTCATGGCCGACGTCACGATGGTGTGCGAATCCTGCGGAGGACGCCGTTTCAAGCCGGACATTCTGGAAGTCAAGTACAAGGGCAGGAACATAGACGACATTCTCGGAATGAGCATTTCTGAGGCCATAGACTTCTTCGCCGCCCAGCCCGAAGAGGAGGCTAAAAAGATAGCCCGCAAGCTCCAGCCCCTTGTGGACGTGGGACTTTCATATATAAAGCTCGGCCAGAGCAGCAGCACTCTTTCGGGCGGAGAGAGCCAGAGAATCAAGCTCGCCTACTTCCTGTCGATGACAGAGGACAGCGACTCCTACCGAAAGCAGAGCATAATGTTCATATTCGACGAGCCTACCACGGGGCTCCATTTCTTCGATGTGGAGAAACTCCTCCGAAGTTTCGATGTCCTCCTGAGAAAGGGTCACAGCGTGGTTGTCGTCGAGCACAATCCCGACGTCATCAGGGCTGCGGACTGGGTCATCGACATGGGCCCGGATGCCGGGGACGAAGGCGGCAGGGTGGTCTTCACCGGAACGCCTGAGGAACTTGTCAGGGAAGGGCGGACATTCACGGCAAAATATATCTGAGTATGATGGACATCGTGATCACATACGTCGACGGACTTGACCCGCAATGGCGCAAAGCATATTCCGAAGCCACGGGAAAACCCGTGAACGAGAAGCGTTACCGCGACTGGGGTACGCTGCGTTATCTGATGAGGGGCATAGAGAAACATCTTCCTGATGTGGGCAAGGTGTTCCTCGTAGTCTCGTCGGAAAGCCAGGTACCCGGCTGGGTAAACCGCGAGACGGTCAGAGTCGTGCTCCATTCGGACATCATCCCGGAGCGGTTCCTGCCCGTTTTCAACAGCACCGCAATAGAGATGTTTCTCCACAGAATAGAGGGACTTTCGGAACAATTCCTATACTTCAACGACGATTTCTTCCCTATGAAGGACTGCAGCATGGAGGACTTCTTCCCCGACGGCAAGCCGCTTTTCCGTCCTGCCCGCCATCTGTTCGCTACGAATTTGTTCAAGCGTCAGGTCCGCAATTCCGCCATACTTGCCGCAAGGGCTGCAGGACGCAGACGTCCCCTGCTTTACGTCAGGCCACAGCACACCTGCGCCCCTATGCTCCGCAGCCGCTCCGAGGAAGCATACGCAATCTGCCGCGAGGAAATCGAGGCTTCCGTGACAATGCTCAGGGATGCGCGCAACTACAACCAGTATCTGTTCACCGACTATTGTTTCTACAAGGGACTGTGCCATATCGGAAAGATTTCCAACAAGCATTTCTCGGTCGCCGCAGCATCTGTGGACTCGATATGCTCATTCATTGAGAATCCGGACCGCAAGCTGGTCTGCATCAATGATGTGAACATCCCGGAAAACCGGTATGAAGAGCTCAGAAGCCGAATACTGGAATCCTTCGAAAGGCATTTCCCCGAAAAATCGGCGTACGAACTCTTGCAATAATCTTCCTGCAGCAGGTCAAAATCATCAAATTTAGATTACCTTAGTAATTTTCAAATGGAGGAAGTCCTCCTGAAAGCACTCAAAATACGCAGAAAATGTGCGGAATAGTAGGATATACGGGATACAGGGAGGCCTACCCCATACTGATAAAAGGCCTTCACAGGCTCGAGTACAGGGGATATGATTCTGCCGGAGTCGCCCTGCTCGACGAATCTGACAATTCACTATCGATCTACAAGGCCAAGGGCAAGGTATCCGGGCTCGAGTCCATCGCGGACAGCCGGCCCCATTCCGGGTGCATAGGAATAGCCCACACAAGATGGGCAACCCACGGTCTCCCGACGGAGAACAACGCCCATCCCCACCAGTCCGAGAACGGGAGGCTTACCATAGTCCATAACGGCATCATAGAGAACTATGCGGTGCTGCGCGAACAGCTCAAGTCCAAGGGCTACCATTTCCGCAGCGAAACGGACACCGAGGTGCTCGTCCAGCTGATCCAGTACACCGTCGACACCACGGGCGAGGACGTCGCGACCAGCGTGAGACTGGCCCTGGGAAAGGTCATAGGTGCATATGCAATCGTGGTCATCGACAGGGATAACCCCGACACGATCATCGCGGCGCGCAAGAGCAGCCCCATGGTCATAGGCATAGGCGAAGGGAACTGCGAATTCTTCATCGCCAGCGACGCATCCCCGATTGCGGAGTACACGACGAAGATGGTATATCTGAGCGACGGCCAGATTGCGCTCTGCCGCAGGGGCGAGGAACTGCAGGTGCTTACCCTCGACAATGACCTCGTAAAGGTAAAGGTCAGGAACGTGAAACTCGACCTCAACATGCTCGACAAGGGAGGATATCCCCACTTTATGCTCAAGGAAATCCACGAGCAGCCTTCCTGCCTGAGGGACTGTATGAGGGGAAGGATAGTGGAAGACGGAAAGCGGGTGGTTCTCAGCGCCATAACCGAACACAGGGAGGAACTGCTCAATGCCCGGAGAATAGTGGTGGTAAGCTGCGGAACCTCCTGGCACGCCGGTCTGATAGGCAAGCAGCTCATAGAGCAGTACTGCAGGATACCGGTGGAAGTGGCATACGCCAGCGAATTCCGTTACAGCGACCCGGTAATCGACGACAAGGACATAGTCGTGGCCATTTCCCAAAGCGGTGAGACGGCAGACACACTCGCTGCCATACAGCTTGCCTCCGAGAGAGGAGCCCTGGTCTACGGGGTGGTCAATGCCGTAGGAAGCAGCATAGCGAGAAATTCGGATACGGGAACATACATACACGTGGGCCCGGAAATAGGCGTGGCCAGCACGAAGGCATTTACTGGGCAGGTCACGGTGCTCGCGATGATGGCGCTTGCAATCGGCAGGGAAAAGGGCACAATCGGCGACGAGGAATACGAGAACCTCATTGCCGAGCTGCTCTCGATTCCTGAAAAGATGGAAAAGGTGCTCAGTCAGGACGGCAGGATAAGGCAGATAGCCGAAAAGTTCAGGGACAAGCACAACGCGCTCTATCTGGGCAGGGGCATCAACTACCCCGTTGCCCTCGAAGGAGCACTCAAGCTCAAGGAGATAAGCTACCTCCACGCCGAGGGCTACCCTGCGGCCGAGATGAAACACGGTCCTATCGCCCTCGTGGACGAGGAGATGCCAGTGGTGTTCCTTGCCACCCATTACGGGCTTTATGAAAAGGTAATCAGCAACATGCAGGAGGTCATCGCCCGCAAGGGACGCATACTCGCCATCGTCACTGAAGGTGACGAGACCGTCAGGAATATGGTGGAGGATGTGATAGAGGTGCCTCAGGTCCACAGTTCCCTGGCTCCCCTGCTGACCGTGCTCCCGCTCCAGATGCTTGCCTACCATGTGGCAGTATCGAAGGGTCTCGACGTGGACCAGCCGAGAAATCTCGCCAAAAGTGTGACAGTTGAATGATGAAGGAATACAGAAAACTCAGCGCACAGGAAATCGCGCTGCTTGAAAATGCGGGATGTACCGCAGAGAACTGGGACTGCGTGGAAGTATCGGAAGGCTTCGACGCAGAGTCCATAAGGAACGTCAATTTCAGCGGAACAGTGCGCCTGGGCTCATCCGGGCACATTTTCAAACTCCCCGGAGGCATATGCAGGAAGGCCGGCATCAGCGATGCTACCCTCCACAATGTCACTGTCGGCGACGGTTGCCTGATACGCAATGTCCATAATTACATCGCGAACTATGAGATAGGCGACAGATGTTTCATCGAGAACGTCGGGGTGATGGTTGTGGACGGAGAGTGCAGTTTCGGAAACGGGGTGCGCATATCCGTGCTCAACGAAACCGGCGGCCGGGAAGTGACGATTACCGAACGCCTGAGTTCGCATCTGGCTTATATGACTGCCCTCTACCGTCACCGTCCGGAGTTCATCGCCAATGTCGAAAAAATCTCCTCGGACTATGCCGCATCGCTGCGCAGTTCTGTCGGATGGATAGGAAACGACGTGAGGATAGTCAATGTCCAGTATATTGCCGGCGTACGCATAGGCGATTCGGCGAGAGTCGAGGGCGCCGCCAAACTCGTCAACGGAACAGTGGTTTCCAAACCCGAAGCCCCCGTGTACATAGGCAACGGTGTGATATGCACCGATTTCATCATCTGCAGCGACAGCCGCATCGAGGACGGGGTTATGATGAGCCGCTGCTTCGTGGGCCAGGCCTGCCGTTTCGGGCACGGGTATTCGGCGAGCGATTCCCTCTTCTTCTGCAACTGTCAGGGCGAAAACGGGGAAGCCTGCGCAATCTTTGCGGGCCCATATACGGTTACCCACCACAAGAGCACCCTGCTCATCGCAGGAATGTTCTCCTTCATGAACGCGGGCTCCGGTTCCAATCAGAGCAACCACATGTACAAACTCGGCCCAATACACCAGGGAACCCTGGAAAGGGGTGCGAAGACGGCGTCCGACTCATACATTCTCTGGCCTTCGAGAGTTGGCGCATTTTCCCTTGTGATGGGCAGGCACGTCACCCATTCCGACACGACCAACCTGCCGTTCTCATACATTATCGAGAACAAGAATGCCACCTACCTCGTCCCAGGCGTCAATCTCAAGAGCGTCGGCACCATACGCGACGCCCAGAAATGGCCCAAGCGCGACGGACGCCACGACAGCGACAGGCTCGACTACGTGAACTGCAACCTCCTCTCGCCTTTTACGGTTCAGAAGATGATGAAGGGCCTCGCAACCCTCGAGGGACTGCGCTCCGCCAGCGGAGAACTCAGCGACGTTTACTCATTCCACAGCACGAAGATAAGCAACTCCTCCCTCCACAAGGGCATGGGATACTACAGGACTGCCATAGACAAATTTATGGGCAACTCATTGATATCCAGACTCCAGGGAAGCAATGGAGAGATTTGCGCCGACTCCGATGAGGAGCTTCACAGCATACTCAAGCCCGACTCCCCTACCGGTTCCGGCGAATGGGTCGACCTGTCTGGCCTTATAGCTCCGAAGAGCGAGATAAACTCCCTTATGAAGGCCGTAGAGAAGGGTGAGATCACCACTCTCGCACAGATAGGGGAAGCCTTCAGGCGGCTTTCCGAGAACTACTACTCCTATGAATGGACCTGGGTATTCCAGCATATACAGGAGGTTTACGGAATCAATCCGTCCAAGATGACCCGCGAGGATGCCATCAGCCTCATCGAGAGGTGGAAGGAAGCTGTAGTCAATCTGGACAGGATGGTCTATGAGGACGCCAGGAAGGAGTTCAATCTCGCCAGCATGACAGGATACGGCGCCGACGGAAATCGCGAACAGAAGGAACTCGATTTCGAGAATGTGCGCGGAGATTTCGAAAACAACTCCTTCGTGAGCACCATACTCAAGCATATCGAGACCAAGAGCGCGCTCGGAGACAGGGCCATAGCCGCGCTGCAGAAATAGCAAGCGGCACAACCCTCAGGATCATAATAAGTTATAACTTGCGGAACTTGAGTTACCATAATTTCAAAAGCATGAAACTGAAGAAAGCGGCAGCCTGGGCTGCAGGAATCGTCGTGGCCGTCATAGCGGTGGCGGCAATTGTCATAGCCGCGGTATGGGGCCGCGAAATCGGGACCATAGCATCGGTGGAACAGGTAGATGCCGACGGTTACCTGTACAGGATGGATTACAAGGCGAGATATGACCTTGACGAAATCATCGGCATGGACATAGACAGCAATGCAAAACTCCTCGACTACGTTGTGTCGAAGGTCGGCAAGGGCATAAGGTTCAAACTCAAGAGTTCCCAGGTTGCGGAAGAGGGAGAGGAACTCAAGGCTTTCAGCTGCACCAGCTTCCAGGCCCGCAAGGCAGAGGGAGATGGCTTCTTCTATGGACGCAACTACGACTATTATAAGAACCCGACTATGGTGACCTACTCGCGCCCGAAGGACGGATATGCATCAATAGCATGCAGCGACATGTCCCATTTCGGGTACAGTCTCGAGAAACTCCCCAAGGACCTCAAGAGCAAGCTGCTCTGCATCGCATCTATATATGCACCCGTTGACGGAATGAACGAAAAAGGCCTCTGCACGTCCATAATGGCCCTTCCTCATCAGGCATCGCAGCAGAACACCGGCAAGCACGCCGTCGGAACAACCATTCTGATGAGACTGTTCCTGGACCGTTGCGCAACCGTTGCCGAAGCTCTTGAGCTTGTGGCGTCCGTTGACATAAGGCACGACGCTGCCGTGGGTTCGGGTTACCACTATATGGTCGCCGACGCCAACGGAGACTGCGCCGTAATCGAATTCGACAAGGATGAGGGATGGAAGACCCTGATTGTGAGAAAGGAAGAAGGCAAGAACTGGATGCACGTGACCAACCACCTTCTCAGCCCGAAATACTATACAACCGTTCCGGATATCGCAGTGGGGAACCCGAACAGCCACAGCTGGTGGAGATACGAGACAGTGGGAAAATTCCTTGAGGACCATGACGGCGTCCTCTCTCTGGACCAGGCTCAGGAATGTCTCGCCGAGGTACATTGGGTGGATCTTCTCTGGCCTGACGGCACCATAGAGGATACTCAGTACAGCAATATCTATGACCAGCAGGAACTTGTGCTCCATCTGCGCAATTGGAACGAATACGACACGACCAGGGACTTCGCTCTCTTCCCATACTCTGTGAAATAATCTTCAAAGATTTCTGAATGAGACTGACCCCTCTTGCCATACTCGCTTGCGTTCTTCTCGCGACTCCTTGCGGACATGCTGCCGGAGACTCTTCTACGGAATCCGGAGACGGCTTGGACAAGGTCCAGAAACTTGATGCATCCCGCATACAGGCCAGGGCGACACGGGGTCTGAAAGCCCTGCGACCAAAACTCGGACTCCCGCTCAAGAACGGCAGTGAGACACCCCGCACCAACGCTATGAACGACCTGAGCTTCGGCGAAAGAATCAGCGTCTCCGAAGGAGTGTGGACCTCTATGAACCTTGAGTCCGAACTTCCTAACTGGGTAGCCTGGGACCTTGAGCCCGGCGCGGTCGGAACACGGAGAGACCCCCTTATGGACCAGATACCGGCTGAAAGGCGGAACTGCAATATGGAAATATGGAATGCCGTTCTGGATGAATGCTCCAAATGGTACTGGGACAAGCCCTCCGGCGGTGTCGGCATAGCCTGCGGTCCGCTCGTGAACGTCGCAGAAGCGGGCAAGGGGAAGGATGCCGTTCCATACGGATGGTTCGTCGTGATATGCAAGAAGGACAGGAGCGAACTCGGATGGAAATCCGTTGGCTTCCTTATCCCGGGCGCCGGGAGCGAAACAAAAGGTATATACGCATGCTCCGCCAGCGTCAATATGATAGAATACAAGAGCGGCTACGATTTCTTCCGGCTGCTTCCTGACGGTCTTCAGGAGGTGGTGGAAGGAATGACGACATACGAACTCTTCTGCTCATTCGTCGAGGACGAAGCCTACCGCGACGATCCAAGCGAACACATGGAAGATTTCAACGAAATGATGAGCGACTGGCTCGAAGATTTCCGTGACCGCTGACATTAAGTGATTTTTGGAGAATACTTGCCTGAAGATTACTATCTTTGCAGCAGTTATGGGCCTATTGCTATTCTTTCTGTTAGGCGCTATGTGCGTCTCCTTCCTGTGCTCGATACTCGAGGCTACCCTGATGTCCACTCCGATATCTTATGCCACGATGCGGGAAGAGGAGGGGTACAAGCCTGCGGAGAAGTTCCTCAGGTACAAGCAGGATTCCAGCAGGCCCATAGCAGCCATACTCAGCCTCAACACCATCGCCAATACGATAGGCGCCGCCGGGGTCGGAAGCCAGACCACGGAACTGTTCGGTTCTCAGTGGCTGGGCCTTGTCAGCGCCATAACCACCGTGCTGATTCTCATCTTTTCTGAAATCATTCCGAAGACCATAGGAACTAACTACTGGAAATCGCTGATGGGATTCGCCACCAGGATGATAAGTATACTGATATTCATCATGTTCCCTCTTGTCATCCTGATAGAATTCCTCACAAGGCTCATCACGCCCAAGGAAAAGGAGTCGTCCGTATCCCGCGAGGAAGTGAGCGCCATGGCAAAGGTCGCCGAGGAGACCGGAGAGCTCGAGGAGGACGAGAGCAACATCATCCAGAACGTCATCAATATGGATGAGGTCACTGCCGCCGACATTATGACGCCGCGCGTGGTATGCGCCATTGCCTCGGAGAATATGACCATAAAGAATTTCTACAAGGACAAACGTTTCCTTCATCATAGCCGCATCCCGGTCTACCTTGACAATGACGAGTACATAAGCGGCTATATTCTCAGGATGGAAGCCCTGCAGATGATGGCTGAGGACAAATATGACATGACGCTCGGAGAACTGCGACGCGAGATTGCAAGTTTCGAGGAGGAGACCACCCTGGACATAATATGGGACGAAATGCTCAGCAAGGACGAACAGATTGCAGCGGTAATCAACGAGTACGGCAGTTTCCAGGGCATCGTGTCGCTGGAGGACGTAATCGAAACCCTTCTGGGCAGCGAAATCG
This sequence comes from Bacteroidales bacterium, assembly GCA_016293535.1. Taxonomy (GTDB): domain Bacteria; phylum Bacteroidota; class Bacteroidia; order Bacteroidales; family UBA932; genus Cryptobacteroides. The sequence goes on from JAEDEB010000014.1 coordinate 43,447, forward strand.
TTGACGAGCAGGACACTGTGCGCGATATGCAGCAGCTTGCCCGTGACAGATGGGCGCGCATCAACGCGAAACAAACCATGAAAAAGAATGCGCTAACTGCTTCTGATGCTCTGAATGTTCACGGGGAGGATAGCGATGGCAATAGAAACTGAAAGGAAATTCCTGGTACTCTCTGACGCATACAAGCTTCAGGCTGAGAGTTCATCGCGCATCGCACAGGGGTACATAGGCACGGTACCGGGCAGGACAGTACGCATACGTATCCGCGACGACAGAGGATTCATAACGATAAAGGGCAATTCCACGGCCGACGGGCTCTCCCGTTACGAGTGGGAAAAGGAAATCCCTGTCACAGAGGCTGAGGAACTCATGGAATTGTGCGAACCGGGAATCATAGACAAAAGAAGGTATCTGGTCCCGTTCAAGGGGCATTGTTTCGAAGTCGACGAATTCTACGGAGACAATGAGGGCCTGACCATGGCCGAGGTGGAACTCGGCAGCGCAGACGAATTCTTCGAAAAGCCTGACTGGCTCGGCAAGGAAGTGACAGGAGATTCCCGCTACTACAACAAATATATGAGCCGCCATCCCTTCCGTAGCTGGAAGTTTTGACAGGGAACATATCTGGTGCTATCTATATTCTCAGGATTGTTGAGTTTATTACAAAACAGGATTATTGAGTTTTTCTGAAAAAATATCCTGCATCAGATTACTAGCCCCCTCTTCGAATTATACGCATTTGACAAAAAATTTTCTATTTCGTCAAAACCTGATACAACAACGGGTAAAAAACAACAACATTCTCAGAAAATCACTTTACATTAGCCGCCGCAGGGTTGGACTGAGGCTGTTGTCAGATGCATGATGATTACTGAACTTCAGGTTCAATTCCCTGAAGTATTAATAACATTTAATGCATTAGTCAAATGAAAAGACAAACAAAAGCGTCCGGAGTTCCGGAGAAAGACATGTGCGGGA
>JAEDEB010000068.1 GCA_016293535.1 Bacteroidales bacterium
GAGAGTATGTCCTGGAACGTTGTTTCGAAATCCCCTGTGTACCATGGGTCGGCCACATCACGGCCGAAGCCTGCATAGGACATCAGCAGATGTATCTTGCCCTGTGGATCCGAAGGAATGATACGCCTGACCAGACGCAGGTTCGAACTGTCCATGCAGACTATCCTGTCGAAGCGCGCATAATCGGCCGGAGTAACCCTGCGGGCCGTCCTGCATGGGTCAAAAGGAACCCCGTGCTGGGACAGACAGCGCCTCGCGGGCGGATAGATGGGATTACCCCGCTCTTCATCGGAAACGGCAGCGGACTCTACCAGATACTCACCGTCAAGTCCGCGCGCTTTCAAAAGGGCCTTCATTATGAATTCCGCCATCGGAGAACGGCATATATTCCCGTGACAGACAAAGAGTACCGACTTCATTTACCGTTCCTGGCTGACTTTTTCGACGCTGCCTCTCCTCCGTCCTTCGAAGCCGACACAGTGTCGTCCTTAGAGAAGAAACGGTACTGGAAGAGTATCAGATAGAATGCGCCCACTGTGACACAACTGTCCGCAAAATTGAAAACAGGCTCAAAGAACCTCAACGGACGACCGCCGAAGAAAGGAACCCATGAGGGCCAGACCGTATCGATAAGAGGGAAATAGAACATATCCACCACTTTTCCGAAGAGGAAGGGTGCATAGCCATCGCCCAGGTGGGCCACTGAAGCAAAGGTGGACTCACTGAAGATGAGCCCATAGAACATGCAGTCTATCAGATTTCCTATGGCGCCGGCAGTAATGAGCGTAAGTCCTATGAGCACGCCCACCGGAGTATCTCCCTTCTTGAGCAGCTTGTTTATCCACCATATCAGCAATCCGGAAAGTCCTATGCGGAAAAGGGAAAGCAGCAATTTGCCCACCCATCCTCCGAACTTCATTCCGAAAGCCATGCCCTCGTTTTCCACGAAGAGGAGTCGGAACCATTCGAATATCCTGATCTGACCTCCAAGAGGAAAGTTCAGCTTGATGAGGACCTTTATGACCTGGTCAATCACGACGAGGACAATACCAAGGACAACAAGCCACTGTCCCCGGGACAATTTTTTGAGCGCCATCAGTTCTTACCCTGCTTTGCGAGCATTTCCTTCGCCTCTACCGTAAGGGTTGCGTGGGGCACAAGACGGAGCCTTTCCTTAGGAATGAGCTTGCCGGTGACACGGCATACTCCGTAGGTCTTGTTCTCTATCCTTACGAGAGCACCCTCGAGGTTCTGTATGAATTTGTACTGGCGCTGAGCGAGCTGGCTTGCTTCTTCCTTGGAAAGGGTTGCGGCACCTTCCTCCATCGCCTTGAAGGACGGAGCCGTGTCGTCGATGTCGTTGCTGCTGGCCTTGGAAACGATGTCCCTGAGAGACTTGTACTCAGCCCTTGCCTGCTCGAGTTTCTCGAGTATGATGGCCTTGAACTCCTGGAGTTCCTCATCGCTGTACCTCACTGTGAAGGTAGGAAGCGGCTTTTTAACATCAGTCATAGCTTACTTAGTTAAGTTTTGAAACTTTGATCCTTATCTGTCCCCCGTTCCATTCGACCTGAGCTCCGTCTGCAGCCTCATCGCTGAACTTCACGGACAGGGCAAGCGTCTGGGACGCAATATAGGAAGTAAACTCTGAAAGGGAGTCACGGATTTCATCGGCGGCCTCATCCTCTGCCCATATTGCGACATTGATGCGGTCAGTTACCTCGAACCCGCTGTCCTTTCGGAGATTCTGAATTCTGTTTACAAGTTCACGCGCCGTACCTTCGCGAACGAGCGCATCAGTAAGGGTAATATCCAGGGCGACCGTGAGCGGACCGTCAGAAGCGACGAGCCATCCCGGCATATCCTCGGACTGTATCTCATAGTCCCCTGCCCTGAGCGTGACATCTCCTGAAGGAAGATGGAGCACATAGCCGGCATCGGAAGACTCCGAGTTCTGGATATCGTTTATCTGCTCCTGGCCAAGGGTCGCGAATGCAGCTGCAATTTCCTTCATCTGCTTTCCGTAAATCTTGCCCAGTGTCTTGAAATTCGGCTTTATCTTCTTCGTGATGAGGCCCGCCGTATCATGCAGGAACTCTGCATCCTTGACATTCACCTCTGTCAGAATGATATGCTTTACAGCCTCGAACTGTGCCTTGACCTTGTCGTCGATGACAGGAATCACCAGACGGGAGAGAGGCTTGCGCACATTTATGCCGACCTTCTTTCTGAGAGCGAGCACCATAGAGGAGGACTTCTGCGCGAGCACCATCCTCTCCTCGAGGTCGGTATCAATCAGGGATTCCTCAAACTTCGGCATAGGCAGATAATGGACGGAATCCGTACCCGGAACGAGGTCCTTGTACATCCTTTCCATGAAGAAAGGAGCAATAGGAGCGGCAAGCAGAGCCACATCCTTGAGCACCTCGTAGATGGTCTGGTACGCGGCAAACTTGTCCTGGGCTATTCCTGCGCCCCAGAGACGCTTCTTGTTGAGACGTATGTACCAGTTGCTCAGGTCATCACCCACAAAATCCTGGATGAGACGTCCCGCGAGAGTGACGTCATAATCCTCATATGCAGCCACAACGCCCTTGATGAGGGTATTGAGACGGCTGATTATCCACTTGTCGAACTCAGGACGTTCCGAGTAAGGGACAAATGGACTTGAAACGTCGAAATTGTCGATGTTGGCGTAAAGGGCGAACATCGAATAGGAATTGTACAGGGTACCGAAGAACTTCCTGCTGACCTCGACCACGCCCGCCTCGTCGAACTTGAGATTGTCCCAAGGCTGGCTGTTTGTGAGCATATACCAGCGCAGGACATCCGGACCGTACTTGTCGAGAGCATTGAAAGGATCGACAGCATTGCCCAGACGCTTGCTCATCTTCTCACCCTTCTTGTCGAGAACGAGACCGTTGGAGATCACGCGCCTGAATGCAGGAGTACCGCTTACCATCGTATGGATGGCGTGGAGAGTGTAGAACCATCCGCGTGTCTGGTCCACGCCTTCTGCGATGAAGTCAGCCGTGCATCCGAACTTATCGGAGCCGATGTTGCGCAGACCCTCCTGTGCATAAGGCATTGCGCCGGAATCGAACCACACGTCGATGAGGTCCGGCTCACGGAACATCTCCCTGCCCGTTTCGGACACGAGGCGTATCTCGTCGGCGTACGGCCTGTGGAGATCTATCCTGTCATAATTCTCCTTGCTCATGTCCTCCGGATCGAAACCCTTATCCTTCAATGGATTGGACTTCATATATCCAGCAGCCACAGCCTCTTCTATCCCGGCATAGAGTTCCTTGAGCGAGCCTATGCACTTTTCTTCCTTTCCGTCTTCGGTGCGCCAGATAGGGAGAGGGGTTCCCCAATAGCGGCTTCGGCTGAGATTCCAGTCCTGGATATTCTCAAGCCACTTTCCGAACCTTCCCGTACCTGTAGCCTCAGGCTTCCAGCAAATGCCGTCGTTGAGTTCCATCATTTTTTCGCGAACCGCCGTCGTCCGGATGAACCAGGAATTGAGCGGATAATAGAGCACCGGCTTGTCGGTCCTCCAGCAGTGCGGATAATTATGGACATGCTTCTCTATTCTGAATGCGCGGCCCTGGGACTTGAGCATCATGCAGATGTCAATGTCGAGGGTAGGCGCATCCGGAGCAAGGGAGGAATCGTACGCATTCTTCACATAGCGGCCCGACCACTCAGCATATTCCGGAGAAACGCGGTCCGCAACATAAGCCGGATCGAGGTCTTCGATGCGGTAGAAACGGCCCTGAAGATCGACCTGGGCCTGAGGGTCGCCGTTCGTATCGACAACCATAAGCGCAGGGACACCGGCAAGACGGGCAACCTTCTGGTCGTCAGCACCGAAGGTCGGAGCGATATGGACTATTCCGGTTCCGTCCTCCGTGGTCACGTAATCACCCTGGATCACGCGGAACGCACCCTCATCGGGACGGAACCACGGAATGAGCTGATGATATCTTATGCCCACGAGTTCGCTACCCTTGAAACTGCCGTCGAGCACACGGTAAGGGACAAGCTTGTCGCCCGGCTTGTAATCCTCCAGCGGAATCTCCGCCGCCTTCGGATTGAAATATGCGCCTATCAGCTGCTCGGCGATGACGTACACGGCCGGATCGCCGGTATACGGATTGAAGGAACGCACGCGGCGGTAAACGATGTTGGGGCCCACGCAGAGCGCCGTATTGGACGGCAGGGTCCATGGGGTCGTGGTCCATGCGAGGAAATACACCGCTTCGGTACCGCACTCGTAGAGCGGCTGGGAAATCTCATCCTTGATCAGCTCGAACTGCGCGGTCACAGTGGTATCCTTGACATCACGGTAGCAGCCCGGCTGATTGAGCTCGTGGGAGCTCAGACCGGTGCCCGCAGCCGGTGAATAAGGCTGTATCGACTTGCCCTTGTACAGGTAACCCTTGTCGTAAATCTGCTTGAGGAGATACCAGAGAGTCTCGATGTAGCGGTTGTCATAGGTTATGTAAGGGTCGTCCATATCCACCCAGTAGCCTATCCTCTCGGTGAGGGTACGCCACTCGCGGGTATACTTCATAACCTCCTTTCTGCAGGCGTCATTGTACTCCGCGACACTGATCTTCCTGCCTATGTCCTCCTTGGTGATTCCCAGCTTCTTCTCCACGCCGAGCTCCACAGGGAGACCGTGGGTGTCCCAGCCTGCGCGACGGTTCACCTTGAAGCCGCTCTGGGTCTTGTACCGGCATATCGAGTCCTTTATCGACCTTGCCATCACGTGATGTATGCCCGGCATTCCGTTGGCCGAAGGAGGTCCTTCGAAGAAAACGAATTCGGGAGCACCCTCACGGATCTCCAGCGACTTCTCGAAAGCGTGTGAAGTCTTCCAGTCTGCCAGGACTTCCGATGCAATGCGCACCAGATCGAGGCCCTTGTATTCCTTAAATGCCATAGTCTGTCTTATAAGTCCGTTCTTTCTGCATTGTGCCCGACTCCGCCTTCCCGCCGTCTGGTTGTTGCCGGTCTGAGGCCTGCCTTCTGCCGGCTATCCGCTGCAAAGGCCATGGCCGAAGCCACAGTTCGGGCAGTCGGCAAAGATACTAATTCACAAGGGTTATTACAAAAAAATGCGTACTTTTGCCCGCGATCATGACAGCGTTGGACATCATACTTCTCCTTTGCTTCATCCCCGCGATATGGACGGGAGCGAGCAAGGGGCTTGTGCATCAGATAGCCGGGCTCATAGCCCTCCTTCTGGGAATATGGGCGGCGTACAAGTTCGCGCCTGGGGTCGGGCAATGGCTCTCCGGATGGCTGGAAGTCTCCGGGACAGTGCTGAAAATATGCGCTTACGCACTTATCTTCCTTGCCGTTGCATCCGTAGTAAGAATCGTGGGGTGGATGCTTGAGAAGGTACTGCAGTTTGCCCTGCTCGGCTGGGCCAACCGTCTCTTCGGAGTCGTAATGGCGATACTCTGCACCGCGGTTCTGCTCGGAGTCCTGATAATGCTCTTCAACTCGCTTAATGTCCATCTCGGTTTCGTGAAGGAAGAGGTCCTTGCCGGGTCCGGCGTCTACCAGTTCCTCAAGAACTTCGCATACACTGTATTCCCTTTCATGAAGCAACTGCTGTTCTGAACAGACCCCCAAACCTATTCGAAATGGAAAGAATTGTTCTGATAGAAACTTCCACAGCCCTCTGTTCCGTAGCCCTCGCCGTGGACGGAAAGGTCGTAAGGTATCTCGAAAGTGGCGAACCGCGCGCCCACGCCTCCCTGACCGCGGTATTCGTGGACGAAATCCTGAGAGCCGAGAAACTGGAACTCAAGGATTGCAGCGCCATCTGTGTCAGCAAGGGTCCGGGGTCATACACAGGCCTGAGAGTCGGGGTTTCCAGCGCCAAGGGTCTCTGCTTCGGCTCAAAGCTTCCCCTTCTCGCCGTGGGAACGCTCGAGGCACTGGTCCATCAGGCCATAGACGAGAATCTCGTTCCGGAAGGATGCAGATGGATAATTCCAATGATCGATGCGCGCAGGATGGAAGTATACACCGCAGTATTCACCCCTGATGGCAGACAGGTCAGGGATACCGAGGCCATGGTCATTGATACGCAGAGCTTCGCGGCAGAACGGGCTGAAGGCCCTGTGCTTTTCATCGGGGACGGCGCAGGCAAATGCTCCGAAGTCCTTGCCTGCGAAGGCGCACATTTCATCCAATGCTGTCCCAAGGCCTCCGCAATGCTGCATCCGGCCCTCGACGCATACAAAGAAAAACGGTTCGAGGACGTAGCGTACTTCGAACCGTTCTATCTCAAGGAATTCGTTGCCACCAAGGGCAAGAAACTCTTCTGAGCCGTCAGAGCTGCTGTGCCAGCATTTTCCTTATCTCCTCAGCATTGCCCACCTTCACTTCCATCATTGCCCCATCCTTGATGAAGAAGGCATAAGGAAGACTCGTGACATTGTAGAGTGAGAGCAGAGGTGATGCCTCCTGGCGTATGTCGCAGACATTTATCCACGGCAGTTTCTGTCCCCTGACAACCGAGGCCCAGGCTGTCTTGTCAGCCTCGAGGGCCACACTGTAAATCTCCAGACCCTTCTTGTGGAACTCCTCGTATATTGGCAGGAGCTGGTCGACGTTGAACATCTTCATCTGCGGGGTCATGGCCCAGAAATAGAGCATCACAAGCTTACCCTCCACCCCACTGAGCTTCACCTCCTTGCCGCGAAGGTCCGGCAGACTGATTTCCGGGAATGCCACCTGCTCGGCGTTGCGTATCCTGTAGTTGAGGTTCATGAGGTTTCCTCTTTCCCTGGCGGTCTTGCGCAGGGACTTCACATAACGTGAGTCAGGATAGACGGTCTCGAGCGAGTCGCAGACATTGGTGTAGTAGATCGCATCAGTGTCGCGGCTGAAAAGCGGAAGCCCTGAAGCCAGGGTCTGGTAGAGCACCGGCACATTGGCAAGGGAATACGGATTCTCCGCCATAAACTTCAAGCGACCGCGGTAATAGTCCACATATGTCCTGTTCAGTCCGGCATTGTCGCCCTCGAGGGCAAGACTGTCCATCTTTGCAAGGAATGCATTGTAGTCGTTCTCCACGCTGGCATATAATTCGGCCTCTCTGCTGCCTTCCACGCTGAAATGTCCGAGAGTGTCGGACTCGACCCTGAGCCTTGCTCCGTTTTCGAGCAGCAGGGCAGCCACGCGGACTCCGTTGCGGTACAGATAGACGAACTCAGGGCAGCCTTTCTGCACGTCCATGCTTACGGAATAATGACCCTTCGAATCCGTTCTGAGCGTATCAATGTTCTCGAGAGCGTTGACATTGAGCAGGGCCACCACCACTTCGCTATCCCCGGCTCCTTCTATCACGCCGCTGATGCGTCCTTTGCCCGAGCAGGATGCAAGAACGAGCGCGGACGCCGCAAGCAGTGCGGCTGACACTAAGCTACAGTTTCTCATATTCGGCACGTATTGCGGAAGCTATCCCTTCGAATTCTTCCGGGGTAAGCTCAAGTTTCTTCTTTCGAAAATCCATATCCGACTCCGAATTCAGCGGAACAAGGTGGATATGGGTATGGGGTACTTCCATTCCGAGGACGGCCACGCCCACCCGCTGACACGGTATCGCGAGTTTGAGGGCGGCAGCGACCTTGCGGGCAAAAGCCCAGAGACCTTCATAAGTCTTCTCATCCAAATGGAAGATATAGTCATCCTCAACGTTCCTCGGTATAACGAGCACATGTCCTTTCGCGAGCGGAGCTATGTCGAGGAAAGCATAGTAGTCCGCATCCTCCGCCACCTTGTAGGAAGGGATTTCGCCCTTGGCTATCCTTGTGAAAATTGTTGCCATCAGAGTGTGATATCAAGAATCTCGTATTTCATTATCTGTCCGGAAGGCAGTTTCGCCTCGACAACATCCCCCTTGGAATGTCCGAGCAGTGCCCGTCCAATCGGGGTTGTGGCAGCAAGCCTTCCCTTCGAGAAGTCGGCTTCGCTTTCCCCTACAAGGGTGAAGACCATCTCTTTTCCGAGAGCAAGATTCTTCACCGTCACCTTGTTGAGCATCTGGACCTTTTCCGTGCCTATCTGTGATTCATCGATCACACGGGCATTTGCGACCTGGTCCTTGAGGTTCGCTATCTTGAGTTCAAGGAGACCCTGGGCCTCCCTTGCGGATTCGTACTCAGCGTTTTCAGAGAGATCTCCCTTCTCACGTGCCTCCGCAATCGCAGCGGAGATGACAGGGCGCTGGGCAAGAGCGTCTGCAAGTTCTTTCTTCAACTTGTCGTACCCTTCCTGGGTAAGGTAATGGATTGCCATGATGAAAATTTTAGTTTGTCAGTAATAAAAAGGAGTCCTGCCCCACGGGCAGAACCCTTTAATTTCCGTTGTCCTTGCAAATATACTCAAATATTTCACAAAAACAAAACAGTCCGCCGGCAGAAGCGCCTGAGGCTCGGCGACGGCAATAGGCTTATGCTACTGGTGTATAGGCTTGTACTTCGGTACAAGAGTCTTCATCAGACTCCATGCGATGAGATAGGCAATGCCGCAGAAGCAGAAGACGATGAAGTAGCCGGCCGGCTTGCCCTCGAAACCGAGGAAATGGAATGCCTCACCTGCCTTCTCCGCATAGGTGAAGAGGTTTCCTGCTGCCTTCTGTATGATCATGGAGCCCACACCTCCTGCCATCGCCCCTATGCCCGTGATGGTTGCGATGGTACTCTTTGGGAACATGTCGCCAATTGTGCTGAATAGGTTTGCTGACCATGCCTGATGTCCTGCAGCGGCGATACCGATGAGAACGGCCGGCCACCAAGGCGAGTTGAAATATACTCCCAGAGGCTGCGCGAAGAGAGCCGCGATAGGGAAGAAGGCGAAAATCAGCATCGCGAGCATACGTCCTGAATACGGGTGCATGCCCTTCTTCTCCACAAAGAGCTTTGGCAGATAACCGCCGAATATGGACAGCACAGTCACTATGGCGTAAAGGGTGAATATCAGAGCCTGACCCTTGAAAGAAGTCGCAGGGGCATTGAACTGGTTCGAGAAATAGGACGGAGCCCAGAACAGGAAGAACCACCACACGCCGTCGGTGAAGAACTTTCCGACTATGAAGGACCAGGTCTGCCTGTATGCGAAGCATTTTGCGAAAGGAATGGTCGCCTCAGCGGCGATAGCCTCCTTCTCGGCAACTTCGGCTGCATCATCCTGGTGCATATATTCGAGTTCGGCCTCATTGACATGCCTGCTCTTCTCCGGCTTGTCATACATGAAAGCCCAGAAGAACATCCACACGAATCCGAGGGCTCCGATTATGATGAAAGCCCATTCCCAGCCCAGGGCAGAAGCCAGAGGCGGTATGCAGAGCGGAGCAGCCAAGGCGCCTACGGAAGCGCCGGCATTGAATATCGAAGTCGCGAAGGCACGGTCCTTCTTTGGGAAATACTCCGCCGTGACCTTGATTGCTGCCGGGAAGTTGCCGGCCTCACCGAGGGCAAGTATTCCGCGACAGAGGAGGAACAGATAGACCGAAGTCGTGGAAATGGCGAGAGCAACATTCGAAGCGACCTTCAGGCCACTGAGTGCAACCACGTCCTGACCGGTAATGAGACTGGTAGCCCATCCGCAGCCCGCATGAAGGCAGGCGCCGGCTGACCATACGCCAATGGCGATGAGATAGCCCTTCTTCGTGCCCATCCAGTCCACGAACTTGCCGGCGAACAGGCAGGCGATGGCGTAGAAAATGGAGAAGAACGAGGTTATCGTGCCGTAATGTGAATCCTCCCAGTGGAATTCGGGTTTGATGAATTCCTCGTAGGTAAGGGAAAGAACCTGGCGGTCGAGGTAGTTGACCGTGGTCGCCACGAAAAGCAGCGAGCAGAGCCACCAGCGCCAGTTGGTCATCAGTTTTTTCTGTGTTGACATCTTTATGGGGTTTCTATTGTTGTCCGAAATATTTGCTTCCTGTCATTGGTGAGGGCCGTTTCAGCGGACGCGCCTGATGATATCGAGCGCATCCCTGCAGAGCTCCGTTATACGGGTCCATTCGCCCGCGGCAACTACGTCCTTTGGGAAAAGGTTCGAGCCCATTCCGACACAGGTCACCCCGGCCTTGAACCAGGCAGATAGATTCTCCTCTTCCGGTTTGACACCTCCTGTCACCATAATCTGGCTCCAAGGCATAGGCGCGCGCAGACCCTTGACGAACTTAGGTCCGAGCACATCACCCGGGAACACCTTGCATATGTCGCAGCCCAGTTCCTGAGCTGCGCCTACTTCGCTGACAGTTCCGCAGCCCGGGCAGTAAGGAATGAACCTGCGGTTGCAGACCGGAGCTATTGCCGGATTGAAGAGAGGTCCGACGACAAAGTTGGCTCCTAACTGGATGTAGAGTGCTGCAGTGGCTGGATCCACCACGCTTCCCACTCCCACTATCATTCCCGGAAGCT
>JAEDEB010000118.1 GCA_016293535.1 Bacteroidales bacterium
TCACTCAGGCTTGCGAAATGTACCTTTTCGCTGAAGCATTTACCTGCGTGCCAGAAGTCCTGCCACAGGTCATCCGAATCCTCTCCGTCTCCGTTGACACGGAAGATGATGTCCGGGTATTTCAGGGACAACTGTTTTATGTCCGTCTCGTAGCTGTACCACTTCGCATTGATTGACTCGAAGGATGACATCTCGTTCTCTCCCATCATGGCATCAATGTCCTCTAGCATCTTCTTGAATTGTTCCCTCGGCCCCTCCTCGAGGGTGAGGGAGTATGTAGTGTAGTATCCCATCTCAATATTTCTTTTCTTCGAACCCGTCAATCATCAGGTCGGTCATGTCACTCTTCGTCCCATTATGAGTCATGTGCTCCGGATAGATTTCTCCTTCTGCATTGAGAAGGTACTCTGCCCTTTCCATTGCCTTGTCCCTGTCGGGAGCCTCGATAGTAATCGTGACCTCGTATGTCGCCACGAGTGTCGCTTGATATTTCTTCATCCTGTTCTTTTGAAAAGAGATTCATCAATATTCCTTTCCGTTGGCATCCGTCAGAACCAGCTGAAATGGTAGAAGCCGCTCCTGTGATCTCCGGTCTGCTCGAACCTCCTGAGCGTAGAGACGACATCATCCTTGAACTCCTCAGCCGGTATCCGGCCTACGAAGTCATTGTCGAAATAGCTCATGACCTCCATCGCGCTTTTGTTTGCGATATTCTCCACTGCCTCGCGGAACTGCTCCTCAGGTATCTCCCAGTCACCTACACAATCATCGTTGAGTGACCCGCATATCTCGCATCCGCTGTCTGACAGCAGACTCATGAGTTCCTCTATCTGCCAGTTAAATCCGTAATCCCCGTATTCAATCTCCCTTTTTATCTGTATGTGTATCCTGTTTCCCATATCACTTGGTATTAAGTTCAACATTCTCTTCAAGCCATTTCCTGTTCACGAAATATGCGGAACTACCGAACTCAAGCAACCCCCTTGTCATCATTTACGAGGTACGAGTTCTCCTCAAATCCGTCGAGTTCCATCAGCATCTGGCTCTCCGGCCAGCATACCACTTCAAATGTCTCATTGTCCATTTTTCAAAACTGTATTTGTTGATACTATGGAGGAGTCCCTTTCAGACCTCCTCGTAAACCTCGAACAATGGTGCCGATTCTTCATCGCTATCGTGCTCTTCCATATAGCGCTGACCCCATTCACAGTACTTCTTTGCGAAATCCTCGGAAAGGAAGAAATCTTCATCAGCATCATCTGGGATCTCAAGTCCTGGGCAGCACTCCTTCATTTCTGTTCTCAGTTCACGCATCTTATTTCTGCTGTAAAGCTGACCGTTGAATGCTATTATTTCAAGTTCCGGCAACCCTTCAGGATTATGGGTTATGTGAAAGTTACCGAACTCGTCTGTACAAGACCAGGCAAGTTCAACTGAAGGGAAGTGTTCCATAATCAGGTTCTCGACATCTTCAGACCTGTCCCAGGCGGATGTGGTGGAGAACCGCATCTTTCCGTCCTCATCTATGGTGAACTCCTTTTTCTCATCGACATTAGGACCGCACAGACACGCCTGTGCAAAGAAGTCAGGATCTATGGTTCCCCTGAAGTGCATCCCTTTGACGGCCATAAGTTCATCCTTGGATAATTTTAGGAGGGCAGCCACGAGGTTCCCCATCCAGTAGCGTCCGAATCCATTTTCCAGATTCGGCATTGTGTTCAGAGTCTCCGCAAGGGAGCGGAGTTGCATCTGGTCGCCTGATGCGACCAGATGATTGCAAGCCCAATTTGGCATAGTCTTTTTCTTTTATTGTGACACTTATTTCTTGCCGCAGGCAATGTTCCACCCTTCCTTGAGGGATGCCTGCGACGCTTTAGAAGTGCATATGAGGAGGATAAGGTCAAGGGCGGACGAAGGAAACCGATGCCTGAAAGGTGTCTGTTTCCGAGTACGAAGGAACTGCCCCTTGCCGACTGACGAATATGCTTGAACTTCGCAGAGCAGG
>JAEDEB010000069.1 GCA_016293535.1 Bacteroidales bacterium
TCACCATCCAGCCGCAGACTTATTCGGTATTCGAAGGCTTCAGCACAAAGACCGGTAAGGTGGAGCAGGTCAACGGTCTCGTAAGCCCGGGCAGCAACTCCGTCCTTTATGGCACGCAGAACATAGGCTGCCGCATATCCCTGACCTATTACCTTTGAGTTGCATAAGGAGAGATATTGCTATGAAAATTTTTAGGAACTTTTGGAGCATAGGCCACTGGTGCGGGCTTGCCGCCTTGGCTGTAATGTTCACGCTTGCACTCTCGTGTGAAGATTTGACTCAGGATGACAAGGATGGATTGACCGGATTCCTTCTGGCTGGCGAGTACGGAGTCATCAGCATGACGGATATTGATATGGAAAACGGTTTTTCCAAGGATCTCTGTCTCTACGATGATGGAAAGCCGATTATTGTATTGACGCTGAATCTTGATGGTACGTATTTCATCGCGTATAACAGGGTTTGGAAGAATCATTTGATGGATGGGACCTGGGATGTGTCGGAGAAGATATTGAATATGTCTTCAAATACCGATTCTGAAACCAGCAGTTATGAAATAGTCAGTTTTGAGAATGGTCTCCTGACATTGAAACTAGATCGGGCAATGGTTGTGCTCAAGCGACTTACCAGTGCCGACAAATATCCTCAACTTGAATCAATCAGTTTTACCGGGCTCGATAATTATATGAACAACGGTAAAGTCGTCCTGGACCCGCGTATTCAGTTTACTGACGGTTCATATAAGTTGACGTGGAAATATGATCCGGAAACTTATGTTCCATTTGATGATCCGACTTTCACAAGCTCCAATCCATCGGTCGCAACTGTAAGCGACAATGGCGTTCTTACTATGGCTAAAGGAGTTTCTGAGGGTGAGACTACGATAACCGTCAGATGCGACTATGTCGAGGCTTCTATCGATCTGAAATTCCTCGTGGTGAATTAGCGTGAACTGAAACAAGGCCCCGGACCGCTGACTTGCGATTTGGGGCCTTGCCTTTCAGACAACTATGTACGTTGACATTCCCGCCTGTAGGCGGGAGCATGTCACTCTATTTTCATGCAGCGGACTGAACATCCATGAGAGCGCTGACCGTCGAGATAGTTATATATCGTCTTGTCTCTCTTTGAGGCAGAGAAGACGTATGCGTCTTTTGACCTGGTTGTGACAGACCAGTAGCCGCCTATCTCGCTTGCCCCTCCCATTTTGCCATTGCTACCGTAGAGCAGGCCCTCAAACGGGTACCAGACGCTTACGCCAGTTGCCAGAGTCTTGTCGGTCTCCGAGAGGTCGACGCCTGACTCTTCTGTGCTCCAGGCTTCGCTTTCCCAATCCTGAACGGTAGATCCTAATGCCTTGGCCCATATTCCGTTTTCACCTCCGTCCGGTATTCTCCATCCTGCAGGGCAAGGGTCGTAGATGGTCTTCTCCGACTGCCATCTGCTGTTGTCGTTGGCACCGTCTTCGCTGTAGAGCCAGTCGCGGTTGTTTCCGTTTCCAAGGATGAAGGTCATAGGATTTGCGAGTGCATATTCAATGGTTCCCGTTGTCGCGTCGGATGCGACCGCATCGGGCCATGCACCCGTCGTCTCGACCATAGAGTCCGTCCAGTCGATCTTTACCGCCAGTTCACCTGCGCCCGGGAAAGGGTCCTTCCTTCCCCACTGGTACAGCAGCCCGAAAGAACTGATATCGTCCGGAGTGGCCGAAGTCGCACCGAGATTGCGGTCCATCATGGTGCCCGCATTGTTGTTGTAAGTCTGTTTGCGCGGTTTGTCGGTCATCCATATATGCCAGGACCATAGTATCGTGCCCTTGGCATCCTTCGCGGCTATCACAGCGTTGCCCTTCCTTTCGGATGCATGGAAGTATATCTTTCCATTGTTGTAGCTGAGCTCGGAGATGAGATCGCCTGCCTGTGGTTTCTCCCTGTTGCCGAATGATTCCCAGAGAACCTCGACGGAGGCAACTTCTCCGACAGTCTCGTTGCTGTTGCCCTTCACGGTCGGTAACGAATAATATCCCGTCTCCGTTACAACATAGCAGTTGGCAGGGTCGCCATAGGAAATATCCTCGGAATAGTTGTGTTCAAAGCATACTCCCTTGTAATGAAATTCGAGCAAATGGCCTTTGGACTTGCAGTACACATCTATCTGATAGTTGGAACCGCCAAGGTCCTGCACCAATATGTAACTTCCCTCTTCCGCAAGAACAGTATCAATTCCGCCGCCCCAGGTCAGTTGAAGTGTACTTTCGTCATTATAATCTATAAATATGCAGTGGACGAAATGCTCGGCAATAACTTCGGCATAAACATCGACAGCTGACAGATCCACTCTGCTGCCTACAAGGCTCCTCGCAAAATCTATGGTCAGTTCCTTCATGGTAGAATTCTGCACAAGACGGGGATTGATTCTGATCCCATCTTCCTTATGGAATTCTATTTCAACGCCATCGAACTGATATTGTTCGCCGTCGAAAACCAGCTGGTTCTTGAATTCCTCTTCTTTCTGGCATGAAACCGATACGCCGGCGGCCAGCGCTGCGACTGCGATAATGGTAAATAGTTTTTTCATATCTGGTGCTATTTAGTAATATGAAGCAACTTATTTTTTGAAGATTATTTAGAATTTGCTGAGGTTGTCGAAACTGGCACTGAGTTCGCCCTTTTCGATGCGGTGAACAATGTCAACTACCTTGTCGTTCATTGGCGTAGGGACGCCGAACTTGCGGCCGAAAGCGCTGACGACCCCGTTGATGGCGTCGACCTCCGTAGTTTTGCCGTGTTCGAGGTCCTGGAGCATGCTCGCTTTCAGACGCGCGTGTTTCTTTATTGCCACTGGTATGATCATGAACGAGAATGCCTTCTTCAGAGGGCCGTGAAAATCAAGGAGTTTGACTATGTCCTTGCCCTGTATCGGTTCAATGCGGATCCCTGCGGCGGCGCACACGTCTATGCACTCTTTTATTATGGACTGTACTATTCTTCGCGATGCCCTGTTTCCGGCGGCCTCGCCGAAGGTTGTCCCGAGCACTGCGCTCATACCCGAGAACGCCGAATTGATAAGGAGTTTGCTCCACCTGCTGCCGAGGAAGTTCTCATCCACCTCGACAGGTCCCATCTTTTCGAGAAGCGCCTTGACCGCGGGGATATGGACATTGCTCCCTTTTTCCAGACTTCCAAGCGAGAAGGTGAGCGAGTCCGGGGAACTCGTCAGTTCGCAAACTCCGGGGCCAAGCATAGTCGCGCCCCAGGCCACGGTGCATCCCAGTACCCGCTGCGGACCCACGATTTCCCCGATTCCGAGTTCGGGCAGTCCGTTCTGCAAGGTCACGATCACTCCGTCTTCTGCGAGGAAATCTTTCAGGAAACTGACGACCTCGCTGTTGTGCTGCTGTTTGGTCATCAGGAAAATGATGTCGTAGATTCCGCTCATACAGTCGGGCGTGTATGCGGTGACCGGCTGGGTGAATTCCATCGTTCCTACGACGTGGGCGCCGTCCTTCTGCAGGGCTTCGACATGGGCCTTGTTTCTGTTTATCAGGTCAATCTGACCTCCGTTTCTGGTTATGAATGCGCCGAGTATCGTTCCAAGCGACCCTGCGCCGTATATTGCTGTTCTCATAATTTTGTTTTTGTCTGTGGTTGCTGGCCGTTATGCTGGCGGTTCGGCTGGCGGTTCAGCTGGCGGTTCTGCAGGCTTTTCAGCTGGCAGTTTTGCTTACCGTTCAACTGGCTTTAGCAGCGTGCCGTTCAATTGGCAGGTTTACTTGCCGTTCAGCTTGCTTTTGCAGCTTGTCGTTCAGCAGGCTTTTCAACTGGTTTTTGCAGCTTGCCGTTCAGCTTGCAGTTTTGCTTACCGTTTTGCTTACCGTTTTGCTTACCGTTTTGCTGGCTTTTCAGCTGGCAGCTCAGCTTGCAGTTTTACTTGCCGTTTAGCTTGCTTTTCAACTGGTTTTGCAGCTTGCCGTTCTGCTTGCAGTTTTGCTTACCGTTCAGCTTGCCGTTCAGCTGGCTTTGCATCTTGCCGTTCAACTGGCTTTTCAACTGGTCGTTCAACTGGTCGTTCTGCTGGCAGTTTTGCTGGCAGAGCGGCAGGAGTCAGCAATGCAAAAATAGAATTTTATTCAGATAGTTGCTTCAGTAGTCATTAACGAATCTCATCAGTGTCCGGTAAAAACGCAAAATCGTTCTTTGAAAATATTGAAAGTTAGGTAGTTACAGAGGTTTTAGCGCGCGCCGATTTCAAATTGGGGATCTGATGGAGTGCCCCGAAACTTTTTCCGTATACACATGGGCAGAGTATCAAACAAAGGCTTATCGACGGCATGAACGGGGCTCCAGCAAATCACCGCGCAACTAGAAAAATTGTAAATTGCTGATTACTAAGGATATGCAAAATTGCAACTTGCTCGGTGAGACCAAATTGGTGCCACCGCGCAAGAGTAAAAAAGCTAATTGTTTGAGTATCAGGCATGTATATTTGCGTGTTGCGCGCGGTGATTTGCTTGAGAGTATGGGGAGCAACAATTCCTCAATTACGCAGGCAGCAGTCACCTTGCTGTCCCATGAAATTCCTTGATTACGCAGGGTGCCCCGCAACTTTATAGCAATCGACCGGAACGTTTTTCGGCGTACTCAATGCCTGAGAATAATGTGTAAAAATTACACAAAAAATTTGGAAATGTCGAATTAGGCCCATATATTTGCGTAGAATTCACACAATAAACCTTTAATCAATTATCGTCATGAGCATTTTAGATAGAAGACTTTTCACGGAAAGGTATCCTCGCGAGGCAGGTGAAACTCGTATTTACAATCTTATTATCCTTGATGAAAGCGGTTCAATGTCTGTCATAGACGCCCAGGCCCTGAATGGGGTGAACCAAACGCTGCAGTCCATCAGGGAGGCACAACAGGAGAATCCTGACGACCATCAGATGATTTCTTTGGTGACATTCAAAAGCCTTTTCTCCGGGCCTGAAGTCAGGGCTGTAATCGATATGGAGAGAATCGAAAATGTCCAAAACCTCAACCCGAACCAGTATCGTCCTCAAGGCGGTACCCCTCTTTTCGATGCTGTAGGCGATTCCATTGAGGATCTTGAGGATATGGTGAAGGAAGGGGACCATGTACTCGTATCGATCATTACCGATGGAGAGGAAAATACATCAAGATACTACACTGAGGAGTTAATCAGGAGAAGAATAGAGGAATTGTCGGCGAAGGGATGGGTATTTACCTACATCGGCGCCAATCAGGATTCGGAGAAGAACGCTGCGGCCATAGGTATCAGATGCACTATGGACTTCAAGTTCTCGATCGAGGGGTCCGAGATTATGTTCGACAAGATGCGCTCAAGCAATCGCGAATACTACAAAAAGGTTCGCCGGGAGAAGATGACAGGGGAGAAAGTTGATTATAACAGCGACTTCTTCTCCCAGAGGCAGGCTTTGACGAGGGTTACTCCGGAGCACATTGACAGACTTGAGCAGAATCAGATCTTCGTATTCGGGAGCAACATAGAAGGACGTCATGACGGGGGAGCGGCAAGATTTGCCATGGACCATTTCGGCGCCGTCTATGGATGTGGATACGGATTGAAGGACCAAAGCTTTGCAATCCCGACGGTTGGGGTGGATTTATATGAAATCAGGAGATATGTGAACGAGTTCATAAGATTCGCTGACAGATATCCGGAAATGACCTTCTTTGTCACCCGCATCGGCTGTGGCATTGCCGGATTCACAGACGAGCAGATTGCCCCGCTCTTTGCCGCTGCCTACAGCCTGCCGAATGTCTATCTCCCGCGTGAGTTCTGGAAGGTGCTTTCTTGCAAGTAATAGACAGCAAATATTGTCATCGGACTCCATACAGATCCGCCGTTGTTCGTCAATTCGGGAAATTATTACTAAAATTACAATCAGTATGCATCACTGTCAAAGATAGGAGAGACTATGGACGTGAAGCGCTCCCCGATGTTAAACAACCTTCTGACAACCCGGAACTATGAAGAGAAAGGTAGTTTTTTTGTTCCTGATGGCAGCGTTGCTGTGCTCTTGCCATTCACAGACCACCCCGCCGAAGCATTATTCCAAGGCGGAACTGGAGAACAACTTCAGGCAGCCTTCTTCCGAATATGGCACCGACTGCTGGTGGTGGTGGCTCAACGGCAACGTGACCCGTGAGGCAATATCCTCTGATCTTGAGGCAATGAAGGAGAAGGGCTTCCACGGAGCCATGATTTTCGATGCCGGTGGATACAACCAGAGAGGCAACCGGGATATTCCTGCCGGGCCTCTTTTCGCCTCTGAAGAATGGAGGGAACTCTTTGTCCATGCCCTCGATGAGGCAGAGCGTTTGGGACTGGAGATAGGCTTCAATATCCAGAGCGGATGGAATCTGGGCGGTCCTTTCGTCACGCCTGAAAAAGCTGCAAAGATGCTGACATATTCGAAGACAGAGATATCCGGTGGCACGGAGCTGCAAATCAGCCTTCCGCAACCTCCTTCCCGCTTGGGTTTCTACAGGGATATTGTAGTGCTGGCTTTTCCTGTCGATTCCGCCCGCATCTCGGATGAGCCGGTGAGAGGACTTGACCTCAAGATGGGAGTCCACGAACTGGGTGGCAGTGCGCCTGACTGCCGTTTCCTGTTGACCAACGACCCCGAGGCCTTCAGAACTGCTGACAAACCTGCCTTCGTGGTCAGCACCTCCCAGGTCCGGAATCTCTCCGGTCTCATGTCCGAAGATGGCATGTTGAGGTGGAGATGTCCTGAGGGCGAATGGGTTATCCTCAGGATGGGCTACACTTGCACCGGCGCTGTCGTCTCTACCTGTTCAAAAGGATGGAATGGCCTCGTGCTGGACTATATGGATACGGAAGCCTTCGATTTCTACGTTTCCGAAGCGGTACAGCCGATTCTGGACGACGCGGCTCATCATGTGGGACGCACGCTCAAGTACATGGAAACTGACAGTTGGGAGTGCGGCGGAATGAACTGGAGCAAGGGTTTCGAGGACTATTTCAGAAAGTACATGGGGTATGACCCGCTGCCTTACCTGCCGGTCGCTGCCGGTTTCGTGATGGATGACATAAGCACCAGCAACTCCTTCCTCGCAGACTTCCGCAAGACGATAGCCGATGCTGTGGCCAACAATCATTACCGCCGGTTTGCTGACTTCGCCCACCGCAACGGCATGGCAATACTGCCGGAATCCGCCGGTCCTCATGCCGGTCCGCTGGACGGAATAAAGAATTATTCTCACAGCGACATAATGATGAGCGAATTCTGGGCTCCATCTCCGCACAGGCCGGGGACCGCGGATCGTTTCTTCCTGAAGCAGGCATCTTCCGCGGCCCATATCTACGGCAGGAGAATAGTCGGTGCAGAGTCTTTCACTACCATAGGCCCTCATTGGAACGACCTTATCTGGCATAACCAGAAGCCCTCTTTCGACCATGAGATATGCGCCGGTCTGAACAGGGTGTATTTCCATACCTTCACCTGTTCTCCGAAGGAAATGGGGCTTCCGGGGCAGGAATACTTCGCAGGAACCCACATCAATCCACGACTGACCTGGTGGAATGAATCCACTCCGTTCATGGAGTATCTGACCAGGGTTCAGTTCCTTGCCCAGAACGGCCGCTTTGTCGCGGATGCCCTGTACTACTACGGTGACCATGTGCCAAATGTCCTGCCGTACAAGCATTCCGACATTGCAGGAACCCTTCCTGGCTACGATTTCGATGCAATCGATGAGAATGCCCTGATGGACCTTGAGGTGGATGGTCGTGGTATGCTCGTCACCCGCTCCGGGATGGAGTACCGTGTCCTGGTCCTGCCGTCCCACCGGGTTCTGTCGCTTGCTGTCCTGGAGAAACTGGCCCGGCTCCTGCGTAATGGCGCCACAGTAATAGGGAATAAGCCGCTGGCCTGTGTCAGTCTGAAGGGTGGACTCCGTGCCTCAAAGAAATTCGCCAGACTTGCATCACGCATCTGGGACGGAGCCATCAAGGGAGAATGTCATCATTACGGCAAGGGCAGAGTGTTCACGGGTATCACTGCCAATGAATATTTCAGGGCGGAACAGCTGCCGCCTGACTTTACTGCAGATTCCGACCTCTCCTGCTTTGACTATATCCATTACCGGATTGCAGGAAAGGACTTCTGGTTCATCAGCAACATGTCGGACAGAGAGATACGCTCGCGCTTCACCTTCCGGGCAGTTGGCCGGCCTGAAATCTGGGATCCGCTGGACGGGTCGGTCAGGCAACTCGATGATTTCGAGTGCGGAAGCCGGACTACGACCGTTCCTTTGCGTTTGGATCCGTGCGGCAGCTTGTTCATTGCCATCGACGGGGCAGATACGGCACCTGACAAGTGGAAAGAAATGAATGCTGGGGACGGTGCTGTGCGAGCTAATTTCCCTGAAGTCACCGTCTGCCGTACTCTTAAAGGTCCTTGGAATGTGTACTTCGAACCTGAAAAGGGAGGCCCTGGACATGTCGTCTTCGACAGCCTTCAGGACTGGTCCCTCTCTTCTGATGCTTCGATCAGGTACTACTCGGGGACAGCAGTATATTCCAAAGAATTTGCCTTCGACTCCGCCTGGACTCCTTCAGTGCGCTTCTTCATCGAACTGGGCTCGGTTCTGGATGTGGGCTTCGCGCGGGTCAAACTCAACGGTGTCGACAAGGGCATTGTCTGGACAGCCCCGTTCCGGGTCGATGTGAGCGATGAAATTCGGGATGGTACAAATCTTTTGGAAGTCGAGGTGGTCAATTCCTGGTACAACCGTGTTGCCGGCGATCAGCTTCATCCCGATATTCCGGGCACCACATCTACCAATATCGAACTCATCCACGATTTTCGAGGAATCCGCATGGAAACCATCCCCCTGTCCCCATCTGGCCTGATGGGTCCGGTGAGGATAGTGAAAATGCCTGAATAACAGCATATTCATGCAGGAGTCATCATGCATTTCATGGACTGAGCGGGAGCAGCTTTGGAGTTTAGGTTGTAACTCTGAAGAAAACGAGATCAGAATATGAAGGACGGGATACAATACATATTATACAACCTCCCGGAGGAACAGGGAGAGGTTCAGGTGGTCGTTGAGAACGAGACCTTGTGGTGCACTCAAAAGGCGATGGCGCAATTGTTCGGCGTCGGGGTGCCAGCCATCAGCAAGCATCTGAAGAATATTTTTGACGAAGGGGAACTTATCCGTGAAGTGGTTGTTTCCAAAATGGAAATAACCACTCATCATGGAGCCATTCGCGTCAAGTGTAAATGAGTTCCTGACCTTTCGCAGATATCAGATTCTTCCCGACAAGGGAAAAGTGTCTGCGTTGCAGGCAAAATCAAAGGCTGAAGATGAATATGACATATTCAATAAGACTCAGAACATTGACTCCGATTTCGACAAAGAAGTCAGGCTTTTGAAGGACAAGATGGAATAAACCGGCAGTGGGGCTGAGTTTACACGGACTTGAAGGTGATTTGAGAAAAGATGATATTACCCAGAAACTACGACAGAAACTACAACAGAAACTACGACAGAAACTTTTAAAAAGACTGGTGAGTTAATTCTTGATACTATTAAGAAGAACCCTTCTTTGACCAATAAAGAACTTGCAGCTATTTGCGGCATTACTACCGATGGTGTTTACTATCAATTAAAACAACTGAAGGCTTCAGGAAAAATCCGTCGTGTTGGCCCGAACAAAGGCGGCCACTGGGAGGTAATCAAATAACCTGTTTGCTGCTTGCTGGAATGAAGGGACTCGACAAGCTGGTAGATGAACTTGCAAAAGATTGGACAATTGAAAGGATAACAGGAAAAAGAATATGATACTTACAACTACACCGGCCATTGAAGGCCACACAATCAGGGAATACAAGG
>JAEDEB010000070.1 GCA_016293535.1 Bacteroidales bacterium
ATAAATGTTTAACTAATAAATCGAGATCCATTTTTATTTGGATTTCAACTGGAAACTGAAATATGGAAATTTTCATAACCAACGACGATGGATACACCGCCAAAGGAATCAAGGAACTGGCAGAAATGATGGCACCGTATGGCAATGTGACAGTCATTGCTCCGAAGCATGCCCAGTCAGGTATGTCAATGGCAGTCAACCTCGGAGGCAAGGTAATGGAATATCACAGGCTCAGCGATGAAGAGATTGAAACTCTCGGCATCAGCGGATGCGGCGAATGGGCATACCTCGACGCGACGCCTGCCTCATGCGCCAAATTCGCACTGAATACCAGATTTCTCGATAATCCTCCAGACATAGTCATATCCGGAATCAACCACGGTTCCAACGCTGCCACGGCTTCCTGTTACTCAGGAACACTTGGCGCGGCCGAGGAAGGAGCCCTCAACGGAATTCTCTCAATTGGCGTTTCTCTTGACACGACAGACAAGGACCCGGACTTTTCAGGCGTACGCAAGCTTTTCCCGAAGATATTCGAACAGATTCTTTCAGAAAGGCCGAACAGGTTCGGAATATACTACAACGTCAATTTTCCCGAAATCCCGGCCGACAGGATAAAGGGTGTGCGAGTGGGGCGTATGGGACTTGGCAAATGGGTGCGGGAGTTCCGCAAATGCGAAGATGAAGGAGACGTGAGCACCTGGGTAATGCAGGGCGACTACATGGACAATCCGAACAACCATCACAGCGCTGATCACCGTCTTCTGGCGGACGGGTACATAAGCATAGTGGCCCATCAGCTTGACAGCACAGACTATCGCGAGACGGAGCGGATGAAGGAACTGGGCTTCGAACAGGATTTCTGAAACACGGAGAATAAGGGAGCATGAAATACTACATCATAGCAGGCGAAGCATCCGGCGACCTCCACGGGAGCAATCTGATGAGGGGACTCTACGAGGAGGACCCCGCAGCGGAGATACGTTTCTGGGGCGGCGGAATGATGAACGGAGTATACCGCTCGCATAATTCCGCCGACGGCCTTCCGGAGGCGGAAGGATGCGGTCTGGTGAAAGATTACGGCGAAGGGGCTGTCATGGGCGTTGCAGACGTGCTGGCTAAGGCAGGCAGGCTTCTGGGCAACCTTCGGTTCTGCAAGGAAGACATCCTGAGTTGGAAACCTGACGCTGTTATACTCATCGACTACCCAGGATTCAATATGAAGATAGCGAAATTCGCCCACAAAGCCGGGTTCAAGGTGTTCTACTACATAGCCCCTAAAACCTGGGCTTCCCGCGAGGGGCGCAACCGCAAGCTCCGCCAGTGGGTGGACCGTCTTTTCATAGTATTTCCTTTCGAGATTCCATATTTCGAATCCAAGGCCATCCCTTTCACATACGTGGGCAACCCTCTGATAGACGCAATCGATGGCTCGAGGGCCATGAGCGAGAGCCGGGAAGACTTCCTCAATCGTCACTCTCTCGCTGACAGACCGTTCATAGCACTGCTCGCAGGCTCACGCAAATCCGAGGTCAGGCGCACCCTTTCCAAGCAGTTGGAGATGGCCGACAGACTCCATGAGACGGCAAGATACAGGGAACACATCTTCCTGGTTGCAGGCGCGCCATCAAGGTCGGAAAGCGACTACCTCGACGAAATTGGCAAGCGCGATTACGTAAGGCTCATCTTCGATGACAGCTACGGGATACTGAGGAACTCCGAGTCAGCTGTGATCAATTCCGGAACCGCATCCCTTGAAGCCGCCCTCATCGGCACACCCCAGGTCGTCGTCTGGTCGACGAGCGGTTTCAATGCATTCATAGGCAAATATATACTCAGGGTACTTGACCATATCAGATTCATCTCCCTGGGCAATCTGATAGCCGACAGGCTGGTTTTTCCGGAACTTATCCAAGACGACTTCACTGTCGAGAACATCTGCGCGGAAACCCGTGCCCTCAACGAACACGCGGAGTACCGCGAAGCCATGCTCCGGGGCTATGACGAAATACGCTCCGCCCTTGGAGGGGCAGGAGCGTCTCGAAAAGTAGCCAAGGCTATGATAGACTGCTGCAGCGAAGGCCGTCAGGCCTGAATCTCGTCGCTGTATACGGCGCCCGGAAGATCGTGCTGGTTGTAGCGCGAAGCCATGGACATACCGTATGCACCGGCTGACTTTATGGTCAGAAGGTCTCCGCGACGGGTCTCCGGCAGGGTCATGCTCTCGGAGAATACATCAGTGGATTCGCAGGCGGTGCCGACTATGGTATATCTCTCCTTCTTCGGGGAAGTCGAAGTAATGTTCTCAATGGCATGGTACGAACCGTAGAGGGCCGGGCGGATGAGCTCGGTCATACTCGAATCCACGATAACAAGCTTTCTGCCCGTAGCGGTGGTCTTGTTGAAGAGGACGCGGGTAATAAGCTCGCCGCACTCTCCCACAATGGAGCGGCCGAATTCGAAATGAACCTCGCGGTCGCCGACATGGAGATGGGAATTGATTATGGAGAACACCGAAGCAAAGTTAGGAACCGGCTCATTCTCAGGCATATCGTAGTTGATTCCGAGACCTCCTCCCACATCTACGAAATCAAGTCTGAAGCCAAGGGAAGTGAGGTTCTCCACTATGACATTGACCTTGTTGCAGAGGTATTCGAAGACATGGAGTTCCCTGATCTGGGAGCCGATATGAAGGTGCATACCCTTGATATTCACATTCTTGAGCTGCTTGATATCTGCAGCCTTCTCGAGTATCATCTCATAGGATATGCCGAACTTGCTGTCCGCCTGGCCAGTGTCGATACACTTGTTGGTCATAGGGTCGATGTCGGGATTGACGCGCAGCGCGACATCCACTTTCCTGCCCATCTCACCCGCAAAGCGGTCGATGACCCAGAGTTCCTCCATACTCTCCACATTAATGGAGAAGATGCCCTGCTCTATGGCGTAGATTATCTCCTTGTCCTTCTTCCCGACTCCTGCATACACTATCTTCTTAGGGTCGAAGCCGGCCTCGATGGCACAGCGGAGCTCGTTGCCGCTTGCGCAGTCGATTCCTATGCCGTACTCCCTGATGACCGCGAGAAGATGCGGATCAAAATTGGCCTTGATTGCATAGTGGATGACATACTTGTACCTGCGCGCCACCGAAGTCAGGGAATCGAGGGTCTGCCGCAGCAGGTCCATGTCATAGAAATAGAAAGGGGTCTCCTTTTCGCGGAGAGCATGCGCAAGATGTCTGCTTAACATATCGTGTCCATTTGTTATCTGAATGATGAGAATGACGACACCGAGGTGTTGGATTCCGCCGTAGTCTGAAGGGATTCGGACAGGTTGGCGAAAAAGTCGAAGCCAGTCCATTCCTCTATGCTGTCCACGGAAACGGCATAGTCGTCGTAGTCGTTCTTTGCAGCTGAACCATAGTCCCTGTGTTCGAACCAGTAGCCTATCGCGCTTGCGGCAGTTATGCTCCCGCCCGAACGGTGCACTTTCAGAAGAACCTTGTAATAATAGTTCGGAACAGGGAGACTGAAACCATCGTTCTTGTTGGTTATGTATTTGACGGTCTTGGATTCACCCCGTTTATTGAACGCTGCTCCGGTAACGACATAGACCGTATCGACGCCGGAAGCCTTCGCATAGTCGCGAACCCTGATTTCCAACTGGGCCCATATGTCACCGTTGAAACCGTTCTGAATCTGAGGTGTCAGATTTGGGGAATAATAGGTCTGATTCGCCATAGCTCTCACACCGGTTCTGTCGGCGTTCGGAATCTGGTGTCCGCGTGCATAGAGATTGCTTGAATCGTACTCCGTCGAAACCGATGCACCGTACCCGCTGTCCACGGAGGTCTGCAGGGAGCTCGGAAGATTCGGGTCATAGCCCCAGGTCTCGACCCTTCCCGAACCGAGATGGCTACTGCAAAGCGGATAAGCCACCCAGTAGGAAGTGTACATCGACGCATCATAATATATGGTATAGTTACGCTGGGTACTCCCGTCCATCTGCGCGAAATGGGCTACCTGGTACATGCCGTCGTCCGAACGGTATGCTGGAAGTTCCATCCATCCCAGAAGCTTGCCGGGATTGACGGCATTGCTATCGTCCGCTCCGCCATTGCCGCCCCCGGATGAACCCGTTTCAGCCTTGACGCTGACACTTTTGATTTCCCATTTTGCGGATGAGCTTACCGTACTCCTGTACCTGAAGGCAATGCGTATATAAGGTTCCGATTTCCACTGACTCAGATCCATGTCTCCGGAAGAGACGAAGTTCCAGTCGGCATTGCTTGCGTAATTCGGGATTGCGAGTTCCGTCCAGTCCGTGCTCTCGGAATACACCATCACCGTCATCTCATCCTTTGGAGAAGTGGCAAATTTATGCACGTGGGTAAAGTTAAGGACAGGAGCAGAGGCTCCGGAAAGGGAAATCTTCGGAGACACAAGCCAGGAGTCGGTTTCATGTCTTAAGGAAGACGACACAAAGGCGTTGGCGACCATACCGTAGGAGGCATCCTGCATCCATACATCAAAGTTCTCCGGGCACTGCCTGTCTTCTATCGTGAACTTGTCGATTCCTGCCGTGAAATCTACCTTATACGGAAGGGTCACGGCATCCTCCGGTACCGGCTCGGGTTCGGGTTCCGGTTCCGGTTCGGGCTCAGGTTCCGGTTCCGGTTCCGGTTCAGGTTCGGGTTCGGGATCAGGTTCGGGATCAGGTTCGGGATCAGGATCGGGATCGGGGGTAGGGTCGACCTGCTCCTTATCATCATCCTTGCCATTATCCGGTATTTCCGGCCTTTCGCAGCCGTAAGCCAGAAGGGCCAGAATCATAGTCAAAAATAGAATTCTCCTGAGTTTCATGCCTGCTTAAAAATGAATGCTGTGAACCCCAAATGTACGAATAATCTCGTGGATTCCCCAAAAGCGCGTAGATTACTTGGCTTCCACTATCTCACGGGCACGCGCCAGAGCCGGAACTATATGAGGCTGGATACAGCCGTCCGAGAGTTTCCTGTCAAGTCCGAACTTCTCCAGAGTGGAGCGGACGTCATCCGAGACACCCGAAAGGATAACCTTGACTCCCCTTCTGTGGTTGCGGTCTATAATGTTCCTGAGGTTGTTCACTCCGGTGGAATCTATGAACGGCACACGTCTCATACGTATGATGCGGACCTTCACGTCGCGACGGCGCCTGTCCTCGAACTCGTCGAAGGTGCTGGCAATACCGAAGAAGAACGGACCGTCAATTTCATATACGTCAACACCTTCAGGAATGTCCAGATACTGGGTGTCGTCCGGGTTGACAATTTCCGATTCCTCAGTTGCGGCAACCCTCTGGTCTTCGCTGATGACCTTTATGGTGGAGGTCTGCATCACACGGCGCACGAACATTACGACAGCCAGGAGGAGTCCGACCTCGATTGCCACGGTCAGGTCTATGATCACGGTGAGGAAGAAGGTTATCAGAAGAACTGCAACGTCGGCCCAGTCTCCGCGAAGGAGGTACTTGAAGGTTCTCCATTCACTCATATTGTAGGCAACCATCACAAGGATGGCGGCGAGGGCGGACAGAGGAATGTACACCGCGTACGGCATGAGGAAAAGGTAAATGAGCAGGAGCACAATGGCGTGGATGATGCCCGTGACGGGAGTCTTTCCGCCGTTGTTGATGCTCGCCATCGTCCTCGCAATCGCGCCTGTGGCAGGAATTCCTCCGAAAAGCGGCGTAACGATGTTGGCTATTCCCTGACCTATGAGTTCGGTATTGGCATTATGGTGCTTTCCAGTCACACCGTCAGCCACCATGGCTGCGAGAAGAGACTCGATTGCGCAGAGCACCGCGATGGTGAATGCAGGAGAAACGAGACTGGTGACAGTATCGAAGCTGATTTGCGGAACCACAGGCTTGGGCATAGGGAGTCCGCCTGCAAGCTCAGGAAACTTGCTTCCTATGGTAGCGAGTTCTATACCGGCAAACCTGTCGAGAAGCACGGATGCGACCGTTCCAACGACAAGAACAATCAGGGAACCGGGAATCTTCTTGATGAATCTGCCCCAGATGATAATCATCGCAAGGAATACAAAACTGGCAGAGGCCTCTATCCAGTTGATGTTGGAAAGATTGGTCAGGTAGCAGGTCCACTGGGGGATAAACCCGGAAGGAATGTCCACGGTGAATCCGAAGAAGTCCTTCATCTGGGTGGAGAAGATGGTCAGGGCGATACCGCTGGTAAAGCCGACCACGATAGGATAAGGTATGAACTTGAATATGCCGCCCAGTTTGAGAAGGCCCATCACTACGAGAATCACTCCCGCCATTATGCTGGCGATGATGAGGCCCTGCATTCCGTATTGGCTTACAATTCCGGCAACTATCACTATGAATGCGCCCGTAGGTCCGCCGATGAGAAAGTTGGATCCGCCGAAGAAACTGATGAGGAAACCGGCGACGATTGCTGTGATGAGGCCCTGCTGAGGAGTCACGCCGCTGGCTATGCCGAATGCTATGGCAAGCGGAAGGGCAATCACGCCTACAATTACACCGGCAATGAGATCGGACAGGAAGGTCTGTCTGTTGTATTTTCCTTTCTTGAAAAGACCGAAGAACTTCGGTCTGAACACACCCGATAGATTAAAAGACATAACTATGAACTGAATTTGAAAACAAAGATAACACAAGGCACAGACTTTTCAAAAATTTTTAAAAATACGCTTTACGAGCTTTGTTCCCAATGGGCCGGCAGGTCCCGATTCGCCACAAAAATCAGCATTTACGCCACAAAATTCCAGACATGGAAAGTCCGTTCACCACAAAAATTTTTTCCTGAAAGCAGCCGGGAATACTTTTGCGGCCATGAAATTCAATGGACAGAAAGTCCTGATCACAGGAGGTGCATCAGGCATAGGAAGAATAATGGGAGAGATGGCTCTGCGCAAGGGTGCGCAGCTTCTCGTAATATGGGACATCAACGAAAAGAGCATTGATGAGACCGTAAAGTCACACTCGAGCTACGGATACGCGAAAGGGTACAGGGTCGATGTTTCAGACAACGCCAATGTTCTCGAGGCCTATGAAAAGGTGAAGAATGAATGCGGCGACATGGACATCATCATCCAGTGCGCCGGCGTCGTGACCAGCAACAACACCTTCGACAAGAACAATGTCGCAGAGATTGACAGGACCATGACCATAAACGCAATCGCTCCGATGTACGTCGCTCACGCCTTCATCGGGGACATGATACGCCGCAACCACGGTCACATATGCACAATAGCCTCTGCCGCGGGGATGCTCTCGAACCCGAAAATGAGCATTTATGCAGCCAGCAAATGGGCTGTCATAGGCTGGTCCGACTCCGTACGCATCGAACTGGCGAGGATGAAGAGCAAGGTCCGAATGACGACAATCGCGCCGTATTATATCAATACGGGAATGTTTGACGGTGTCAGCTCGAAAATATTCCCTATCTTGGAGCCCGTCAAGACATCCGCAAAGATTATCAGGGCAATCGAGAAGGACAGGGACTTCAGAGGAATACCTTTCGGCTTCCACTTCATTCGTTTCTGGCAGGGAGTGCTCCCGACCCGTTTCTTCGACGGGTTCTTCGGGGATGTCTTCGGCATCTACCACACTATGGACCATTTTACAGGCAGAAAGAAATGACCGGAAACACATCCACGGAAAAGATTGACTCGCTGCTCAGGGGACAGAAGGAATTCTTCGCCACCGGAGCGACCAGGGACATCGCATTCAGAAAGAAACAGCTCAGAAGGTTTGCCGAGGCTCTCGACGCTTATGAGGACAGGATTACAGCAGCACTCTGGGCTGACCTGCACAAGTCATACGAAGAGGCCTACCTCACCGAAATAGCGCTTGTCAGGGGCGAGATTCGCAATCACCTCAGACACGTCGGCAGATGGGCACGCCGCGAACGCAAGCCCACTCCGATAACGATGTTCCCGTCTTCGAGCTACATAATCAAGGAACCGCTCGGGACAACGCTCATAGTATCACCGTGGAACTACCCAGTCCAGCTGCTGCTCAACCCGCTTGTCGGCGCCATATCAGCCGGATGCACTGCCATACTGAAGCCTTCGCCTTACGTACCGGAGGTATCCGCCGCGATTGCAGATATGGTTGCGGAATTTTTTGACGAAAAATACATAGCCGTCGTACAGGGCAACAGGGAGGTCAATGGCTACCTCTTCAAACAGAGATTCGACCTTATCTTCTTCACGGGCAGCCCGGCTCTCGCACGCAAGCTGATGGCTGACGCTGCCGAGAATCTCGTGCCGCTGGTACTCGAACTCGGAGGAAAGAGTCCATGCATCATTTCCCGCGACGCCGACATCGCCCTCGCCGCAAAAAGAGTGGCCTGGGGCAAGACCCTCAACTCCGGACAGACCTGCATCGCGCCTGACTACATACTCATACACGAGGACGTGAGGGATGAGTTCGTCCGGGAGTTCGGCAAGGCGCTGAAGGAACTTCACGGCGAAGACATCCACGACTCTGCCCATTACGTCAGAATGGTCAACGACAGGGCCTGGGAAAGGGTCAACGGATACATGGAAAACGGAGAAATCCTCTACGGAGGACGGTCCATACGGGAAGAAAGGTTCATAGAGCCGACCCTCCTGGGATCTGTGGCGCCGGACAGCCCGGTTATGACGGAAGAGGTGTTCGGACCTGTGTTCCCTGTGGTCACTCTCAAGGGAGAGAACTTCCTGGAGCAGGCTGCCGCCTTCGTCAACGGTCGCGAGAAGCCTCTCGCCTTCTATTGGTTCGGAAAAGAATCTGAAGGATGGGATATAATCTCGCGCACATCCTCCGGCGGAGGGTGCATCAACGATACAATAATGCACATAGTCAACGACAAGATTCCATTCGGGGGTGTAGGCAATTCAGGAATGGGGCACTACCACGACAGACTCAGCTTCGAGGCCTTCACACACAGGCGCTCGATAGTCGTAAACCCGACTTTCATCGATCTTCCGTTCAGGTATATGCCTTACAAGTTCTTCGCTCTGGCGAAAAAGCTTATGTAGGCGCCTGCAACAGTTGATTTATAACAATTCCTAAACCCAGGAGAGGTCGAATATAAAGGTTCGGCCTCTTCTTTTTTATGAGCGGAGCTCCGCAGCGGCAGTTGGTGGGACTGAAAAGGAGACATTGAAGTCAAACGAAATATAAAGAACTATAAAAACAAGAGACGCCGTCGAGACAGGGAGGTCCCTGAATCTGACGGCGGACGTGCCGAATCCTTTAGGATCGATTTTCTAATTTTTCCTAAACCGACAAGATACCGTGCCGCATCAAGAAGAACTGAGGTCCCTTGAATGCGCTGCGGTGTCTAAAACATTGTGTTGCAAAACTATTGCGTAAACGATTAACT
>JAEDEB010000071.1 GCA_016293535.1 Bacteroidales bacterium
TATCAGGGCCCCGATTCTGTCACTTACCATGAACACTCTCCACGGCGTCCGGCCTCCGTTCTCAAGTATTACGCTGTATCGCGGGTCATCCAGTCGCGGAGACAGGCGGCTTGTGATTCTGCCGTTCCTGCTGACAAGGTACATCCCTGCGTAGTTCCTTACGTCAGCTTCGGTGAACGCCATATTCGTCCCGTCGGCGTATTCGAAATGGACAGGCAGGTCCATGAGCCGGCCGTCATCGAGTGCATTTGTGCTGCGGCGGACGTACGGGGCTTCGTGGGTGTTGACGAAACTGTCGAAGAACATCGTAGTCGCAGTGGGGCTTCCGACAGGATTGAGGTCCATCCTTTCGTTGACGATGCGTATAGTACCGTCTGCAGCGTTGTTTCCGTTGAATATGAACCTGTATGCAGCCGCGTCGTCGAATACCCTGATCTGCAGCGAGATGTCAAGTCCCTCTACTCCGGCATCGCCGAGCGGTACCAGAGCCCCTCTCCAGGGGCTGCTGACGAGGCTCTTCTTTCCGACCACGAGTTCGTATTCCTCAGTTCCTTCCGAAAGGACGGCTTTCCCCATACGTACTTCGTTTCCGAAGACACCGTCTTCAGTCTCGAGAGCAACGTCAGACCAGGAAATCAGCTCCTTTTTACCGTATCTGATACTGTACTGAAGTTCTCCGCCCTGACAGCGGAATGATATGTTTATTTTTTTGTTCGGCGAACTGACATTTACGAAATTCCCGCCGAACAGTGCCCAGGAGCAAAGTACAGCAATAACTGTCAAAAGCAATTTTCTCATTGTCTATTTCTGCTCGAGTTCGACTTTCATCAGGAATACATTGTAGAGAGGATCCCATTGAGACAGGGAAATGTATATTTCAGGCTTGTCAAGTCCGAGGGGGTAGATGAACCCTCCGTAAGGCTTGGGATACTGCGAACCGCTGGCAATGACCTGTTCGCTGCTCCATGGACCGGTAATCTCGTCTGCGCTGCGGAGCACTATGCGGTTCTTTATCTCGTTGTAGTACACTGTTATCCATTTCTTGAAACAGTCGTGATACACGAGTGTGGGTTCCGCATACATCTCGTCCTTCTTGTTTCCAAAGAGCGGGGTGGCATAGACTGCCCGTCCCTTCTCCCATCCTTTGGAGGAGTTCCAGTATTCCCAGTTCTCCGGCATGAGAATATCTCCGGGCAGGAATCTGGCAACATATGGAAGGCCCCGTCGGCCGATTATGGAACCCATGGAATAGACATATCCGTCCTTCTCCCATAGGGCCATCTGGGCGAACTTGCTGTCTGAAGAGAAGAGGTTCCTATGCAGTTCCCAGCTCCGGCCATCATCTTCGGACACGGCAAAACCGGACCAGTTGGTAATCCATATCGGCTCCCAGTCCATCACGTTCATATAATGGACATAGTCCTTTCCTTCAATGCGTATACCTGCCGTAGGAATTGAAGACCAGTCACCATATCCTGTGGTTTCGTGGGCACTGTAGATAATCTGTTTCGCAGATGAAGCGCCGTCCGTAATCATCCCGTCGAAACTTAGGCCGTCTTCCAGATTCCTGTCTGTAGTCCATGCCATTACGTTGGAACGCCAGTTGGGAGTGTACCCAGGTTTCCAGTCCTTTCCGAAGGTGTCTCCGAACAGGATGCCGACCTTGTCCCCGCCCATTCTCCAGAAAATCCCGAGATCCGTACCGCCTACATCGTACCTGGTGGCAGTATTGTTGGGTGACACTATGGTCTCTCCGGAAACAGGCTTGCCCGTCATCCTGGCCACTTTTGTGGCTTTGACGACAGCAACAGTCCCCGCTTCCGTTTTGTCCTGTCCTCCGGGACTGTCAGGCTTGGCAGTCCCGGAGTCGGAGCAGGCGGTAAGGCCAAGGATGCCCAGCAGGGTGAGTTTCCTTAGCAGAGCAGCCATTTCTAATATGTTTCCAGATCTCTCCAAGAAGGGAATTCAGGATACTTTGCGTGAGGCTCGGTCTGGTACCAGAATGAAGTTGCAGCGATGTCGGAATGCTGCTGGAGATAACGTCCGTCGTGCCTCCATCCGAGATCCTGGATAGTTGCCTTGAAGTCATTCTTAAAGCGGATAGGATCTACGATATGCCAGCGATAGAGCCCGAAGCGCTCCTGTGAACGGTATGTTCCGTCAGGGCGGATGACCTGGCAGAGACCTGCATAA
Organism: Bacteroidales bacterium; assembly: GCA_016293535.1. Lineage (GTDB taxonomy): Bacteria > Bacteroidota > Bacteroidia > Bacteroidales > UBA932 > Cryptobacteroides. Next base: position 2,194 of record JAEDEB010000071.1, read on the forward strand.
GGAGTGGTGAACTCGGTGAATCGCCCGTTGCGGTCGAAATTGTATGAACCGCAGAAATAGTCTTCTGTGCCGGTTGTGCAGATGGTAGGGAACTTCTTGTCGCCGTCGATGAAGAACTTCATCTCTCCTTCACCCCACCAGCCGTTGTTGTGCAGACCCCAGGCCATATATACACCTACGAAATGTCCCTGGCCCTTTATGCCGTCAACGACGGTGAAGTCGGAAGTCTCGTTGTACCTGGTGCGGCGGAACTGTGCGTGGAAGTAAGCTGCGTCCTCTGGAACTTCTGTGAGGGTGTAGTTTATCTGGTAGTAGAGGTTCATCGAGTGCACGTCATTGACATTGGTCATGGTGATCTTGCACTTCTTCCTGAAAGGCATCTGCCAGTAGCTGTTGAATGCGCTTCCCGGGTTTACGCATATAGGTGCTGAGTTTACAGGTGCATACTCGTTCCATCCCTGGCAGAAGAAGTCAGCGATAGGAACCTCTACTGAAGGGGTCTTTTCGTCATCCCAGTAGATTCTGATGATGCTCCATCTCCAAACTCCGGTCGGGGTCATCCAGATGTGCTGGATTGCGCCGGGACCTTCGATTTCTGCTATGGTGACGGTTTCATTAGGATTGATCGTGATGAAAGGATTCACCTTCCAGGTCTGTCCGAGGTCGCGGGCGGCCCATGAAGCGTTGTTCACGTTGCGTGTGTTCGGAAGTTCAGGAGTTGCCATTCCTCCCTTGCCTTTTTCGCCTGTGAAGTTCTCAGGGGAAATGGAGCGGGTTTCAGCATTCGACAGTCTGGCAAGGTTGCCGAGGTTGGTGTTGAGACCGTCAAATGTCACGTTCTGTGCAAAAGCGGCTGCAGAGATCATTGCGCCAACGAGGAGCGTCGAGATTTTTCTCATGACTTGTTGTGATTTTGATTGATGTGATTGTTTTTGCTTTGGATCGTGAATTATGATGAAATCCTTTGCTATAACGATTTAGTTATATTCTAAAATTTTTTAGCTCGATTCTACCCCCCCCTATGCCATTGATTTTCAGTGGGTTGTAAATAGAGATATCTCCTTCTGCCTCAATCTGGCAATTCATAGAGTTGCCTGGAGCGATGTTTTCGATAAGTATCTCCACAGCTCTTCTCGCTATCATTTCGTTCGGCTGTGTCATGAATGCGAGGGGAGAATTGTAGAAATCGAACTCGTTGCCGCCGTCGAAGCCCATTATACAGATATCCTCGGGAACCCTTATCCCTCTCTTCTGTATCTCCCTGAGGCAGCAGACGGTGATGGAGTTGGTTGCGCAGACTATAGCCTCGCAGCCTGCGGCGGTGATTCTGTCCATCGCCGTGGCACAGCTTTTCTCCATCTTTTCTATATCGACATATTCTATATGTATGAATTCAGCGACTCCGTTGTCCTCCATTGCCTTTCTGTAGCCCTCTATACGCCCCTTCATATTGCTCAGCTCCAGGTCATAGCAAACCAGAGAAATCTTTTTGTGCTTCTTCCTGAGCAGCCACTCTGTGGCTTCGTAGCCGGCCTTTGCATTGTCAAGGCATACATAGTTGGAACGTATTCCTGGTATGTAGCGGTCGAGAAGAACGTAAGGTATATGTTTGATGTCCAGTGCCTTTATGGTCTTTTCAGAACCTTCGCAAGGGACGAGTATCAAACCTTCCACCTCCTTGCCGAGCATCCTGTCGATGAGGCTTGCGAGTTTGTCGGCCTTCTCGTCCGAGCTTGCGAACAGAGCCATATAGCCGTGTTCCTCGGCAACGGTCTCTATGCTCTTGACCATATTCGAGAAGAAGGGGTTGGATATGTCGGAAACTATTACTCCTATCGTGTGGCTGGAGCCTTCCCGGAGGGCTTTGGCGAAACCGTTTGGCTTGTAATCCAGTCTCTTGACGGCTTCGAGTATCTTTTCGGACATCTCGTCGCTGACCCTGTACTGCTTCTGCTTGCCATTCAATACGAAGGACACGAGGGCAGGGGAGGCACCTACTTCCCGTGCAATATCCTTGATTGAGGTCTTCTTCTTTTTCTGGAGGGTCATGCTAAAATGTTTTTGCAAATATAGCGAATCTTCGCCGTTTTTCCTAATTTTTAACAGATTTTTAATAAAAGACTTGCTTGTTAACTTTATTTTGACGTAAATTTGTGTCCGAATTATGATGACACCCTAATTTTTACCACTTTCAAACTAATGCCTATGCGAATTTTTTGAATTTTAGACCCCTTGCGGGCTTTTTTTAGCCCGAAAAGCTAAAACGAATTAGCATTAAGCCACAAAGACTAACAAAACCAAAATCAACATGAAACACAAGTGCATAGTTTCTTTAATTTATGTAGCGCTCTTGATGTTCTGCCTGCCGGTTGCTTTGTCTGCACAGAATGCATTCAAGGTGACAGGTAAGGTTTATGATGCCGTCACGAACGAGCCTGTCATAGGCGCGGGCGTGATGCTGAAGGCTTCAAACATCGGTACTATCACTGACCTCGACGGAAATTACGAAATCACAGTAAATGACCCGAAGGGTATTCTCGTAGTTTCCTCCATCGGTTACAAGTCGGTGGAGATGCTCATCAACAGGAAGGCTGTCATAAACTTCCCTCTCGAAAACGACACCGAGTCCCTTCAGGATGCAGTGGTTGTGGGTTACGGTACACAGAAGAAGGCGACCATCACCGGTTCCCTCACTACCGCAAACCTCAACGAAATCGCAAGGTCTACTGCTCCTTCACTTTCCAATGCGATCGGAGGTATGATTCCGGGTGTCATCACCCGTCAGTCAAGCGGCGAGCCGGGCAATGACGGTGCGATACTTCAGATCCGAGGCCTCGGAACCTGGGTCAATGCCAATCCTCTCGTTCTCGTAGACGGTATTGAAAGGGATATCAACCAGGTGAATACAGAGGAAATCGAGTCCTTCTCCATCCTCAAGGATGCGTCTGCTACTGCAGTCTACGGTATGCGCGGTGCAAACGGTGTTATCCTCATCAATACCAAGAAGGGCCAGGTTGGCCGTCCCAAGGTTACTTTCAGGACAGAGTTCACTAACCTTCACGGTCTCCGTTTCCCTGACTACATTGAAGGATATGAGTTCGCTACCCTCATGAATGAGGCCTGCACGGTAGGCGGTGTAACCCTCCCTTGGACAGATGAGCAGATAGAGAAGTTCAGGGACGGTTCTGACCCGTATAATTATCCTAATGTGAACTGGACTGACGAGGTTCTCAAGAAGAATTCCTTCCAGACGACCAACACCCTTTCCGTCAGCGGTGGCAACGAGACGGTACGGTATTATGTGAGCGTAGGTTATATGTCCACCAGCGGCCTCTACAAGGAGGATCCGAACTTCGGCTATGACACCAATGCCAACTCCCAGCGTTTCAACTTCAGGTCCAATGTGGACATCAACCTCCACAAGAACTTCAGCATCTCCCTCGGTCTTGCCGAGGTCATACGCCATAATCTCTTCCCGGGTTGGGCTGTAGGTGACATTTTCGGAGCCCTGAAGAAGACTTCGCCGATTTCTTATCCTGTCCTTAACCCTGACGGGACATTCGGAGGCGGAAATACCTCCTATGAGTGGGTCAGCCCTTATGTGATGGTGACTAATTCCGGTTTCGGAAAGCACACCCACACTTCCACCCAGGGTACCTTCGGTGCAAAGTGGGATCTCGGTTCCCTTGTCACTCCCGGTCTCCAGATCGAGGCTAACTTCTCCTTCGACCACAACTACTCCAACTATGCGACAAGGGGGAAGACTCCTCTCATCAAGAAGTATCTCGGTGACGATCCACTTACCGGCGAGGGCCGTTACACCATCATAAAGGAGGAGACCGCAATGGGCTACGGTATTTCCCAGGCTTCCAACAGGGCTTACTACTGGGATGTACGTGCCAACTACAACAGGACCTTCGCAAACCACAACGTGGGCGCGATGCTGATGTTCAACCGCCGCGAATACATCGACCTTTCAGCCGGCAACTCCACGGCGAACCTTCCTTACCGGCGTCAGGGACTTGCAGGCCGCGTGACATACAATTATGCACAGCGCTATCTTGTTGACCTCAACTTCGGTTACAACGGTTCCGAGAACTTCGCCAAGGGACAGCGTTACGGTTTCTTCCCTGCTGCATCCGTAGGTTGGGTCCCTTCCGAGGAGAACTGGTGGAATGTGAAGTGGTTCGACCACCTCAAGATCCGCGGTTCCTACGGTATGGTCGGTAACGACGCCATCGGTGGTTCCCGTTTCGGCTATATGTCCACTGTCAACAAGAAAGCCAACGGATATATGTTCGGCAGCAGTTTCACCGGTTACAACGGCATGGCTGAAGACCAGATTGGAGCGGACAACCTCTCCTGGGAGGTTTCCAGAAAGGCTGACGTCGGCGTGGATATGGAGTTCTTCAACAGAAAGCTCAAACTTTCAGCAGACTACTTCTACGAGTACCGCGACAACATCCTTCTCCAGAGGAAGACCGTTCCTGACATCTTCGGTGCTGCCTGGGAGAAGACCCAGTGGGCGAATGTCGGTATTATGACAAACCAGGGTGTGGACGGACAGATAGAACTCACCAATACCACTGCCGGAGGATTCTTCTACTCCGTACGCGGCAACTTCACCTATGCCAAGAACACCATCATCGAGGATGATACCGCCATCCCGGTATATTCTTACCAGAACTCCCGCGGACAATGTGCAGGTCTTCCTCTGGGCTATGTTGCCCTCGGACTCTTCCAGAGCCAGGAGGAAATCGACAACAGCCCTATCCAGGAACTCGGTTCATACACGGTGGGTGACATCAAGTACAAAGACCTCAACAACGACGGTTACATCAACGCATACGACCGTGAGTATATAGGCAACCCTCGTACCCCTCTCATGATGTTCGGTCTCGGTTTCACCTTCGCATACAAGGGCTTCGACCTCTCTCTCAACTTTACCGGAGCTGCCAAGACAAGCATACTGCTCGACGCGGAGTCGATGTGGCCTTTCCGGCTTGATTATCCCGGCTACAACGTGATGAGGGAGTACTATGACAACCGCTTCATCCCGGGTGCGGAGGACAACTCGAAGGCCAAGTATCCTGTAGTTCATAACGGAACCTCATCCAACAACTACCAGATAAGCACCCTTTATCTCCACGATGCTTCATATCTGAAGCTCAAGACAGCGGAGTTCGGATACAACTTCCAGCCTAAGGTTACCAAGAAGCTCCACATCGAGAGTCTCAGGCTCTTCCTCAACGGAAACAACCTCTTGACTATCGACAATGTGAAGATAGTCGATCCTGAATCGGAGCACCTCGGAGCAAGCTCTTATCCTACCCAGATGGGTCTCACTTTCGGACTTCAGATCGGTTTCTAAAGAATTATGACAAAATGAAAGCATACAGAATATTATCATTAGCGGCAGTCGCCCTGACACTGGTCTCCTGTGATTTTCTCGACAAACAGCCGGATGAGAATCTCACTCTTGACGATGTGTTTGCCAACAGGCTTTACACTCGTGACTTCCTGACGCATACGTATTCCTGGATACCGACCGAGGCCAATATGGCCGATGACGGAGGTGCATGGAGGAATCCGTTCACCGCAGGTTGCGACGAGATGGAATGCGCATACGGCGGTGCATATGCACACCAGATCAACAACGGCGGATGGAACCCGACCGATATTCAGCGTACCCAGGTATGGCAGGAGTCCTATATGGCCCTCAGGAAGGCCAATATGCTCATAGAGAGGGTTGACGAATGCCCTGCGGCAGACGACGAGAAACGCCGCTGGAAGGGTGAGGCCTACTTCCTCAGGGCTTATTTCCACTTCCTTGCATTCCGTGCCTACGGACCAATCATCATCGCTGACCACTCCTTCAAGACCGACGAGAACATACTCGCCCTCAGGCGCGCTCCTGCAGACGAGGTTGTCAAGTTCATTGCCAGCGACTGCGACAAGGCTGCAGAACTCCTCTTCGACAGGGATGTATGGCCATCCACCGACTACGGTCGCGCCACAAGGGTGGCAGCTCTCGCCCTCAAGTCAAGGGCACTGCTCTATATCGCTTCCCCTCTGTACAACGGCAACCCTATGTTCGCCGAGCTCAAGGACCCTATCGACGGGGCCAACCTCATCAGCCAGACTTTCAGCGCAGAGAAGTGGAAGGCTGCCAAGGACGCTGCAATCGATGCAATCACAACTGCCGAGGCGTCCGGCTACATGCTCTATAACGAGGACGAGGACCCGGTAATCAACTACCAGAACATCATCAACAAGCCATGGAACTGCGAGATGATATGGGCAAAGAACATAGGTACATACGAACATATGCTCAACTGCTCCGACCCGGTGTCCTTCGGTTGCTTCTCCATTCTAAACCCAACCCAGGAAATGGTTGATGCGTACCAGATGGCTGACGGTTCCACACCTATCACAGGTTACACCAATGACGGTCTCACTCCGATAATCAACGAGGCTTCCGGTTATGTCGAGGTTGGATTCACCGATACCGCATACGAGGGAAGGTGGCCTAAGGGCGTTTCCAATATGTACGTCAACAGGGAACCCCGCTTCTACGCATCCATCAACTTCGCAGGCGGAAGGTGGAAGACCACAAGGTCCTCCAACTGGACTGAGCCTCACTACAACGAGTTCTGGTTCAAGGGAATGGACGGCAAGAACAACGCCGGTTCCGACTACTGTAAGACAGGTTACCTGATGAAGAAGCACCACAATCCCGAGCGTATTCCTTGGCAGTTCACCCCTAACCAGACCTGGTGCTACATCCGTCTGGGAGAGATCTACCTCAATGCCGCCGAGGCCATAAACGAGTACGAAGGTCCAACCGCCGACTGCTACAAGTATGTCAATGCAATCAGGAACCGCGCCGGTCTCCCGGATCTTGCCGAAGGTCTTTCCAAGGAGGAGATGCGCGAGTGCATACGTCACGAGAGAAGGATAGAACTTGCCTTCGAGGTACACCGCTTCTTCGACGTGAGGAGGTGGATGATTGCAGAGGAGACCCAGGGCGTTCCTGTACACTCTATGAACATCTATGCAGGAGAGCACCTCCAGGA
>JAEDEB010000072.1 GCA_016293535.1 Bacteroidales bacterium
CCGTATTCGTCCATGCGGAAAGGCCCCGTGACCAGATATGGTACATGGGTGTAGTCGACCGTGAAGACGGTGTTGTCGAAATGACCTCCGCTGCTGCTTATTCTCAGCTTGTCGAGGGGCCCCTCCGCGTCGATGTTTCCGGAAATCGTTCCTGTCATTGCGCTGAATACACCGTGCATGAACGGGGTTGCGATTCCTATGTCGAAGCCCTTGAGCCTGGTTGAGAGCTCTGCTTCCCTGATGGAAGGGGTATAGGTGCCGCTGATGTCAAAACTGCGGCTGTTCGTCGCTGCGAGATCGAAGCGCTTGAACTCCTCATCCCATTTGCTGGATATTCCGACGGTCCCGAGGCTCGTCCCCGCGAAGGAGGTGGAGTCGCTGACTATGTCGATGAGAAATCCCTTCTGCTGGCCTGCCTGCGGATGGGAAACGATGAGGGCTTCTCCTGTCGCATTGCCTTGTATCCCATATTCGAGCTTTCCTGTGAAAAGGTTGGCTATGGCGAGGCTGAAGTTCTCGAGCCGTACGGACAGAGTATCGTTCTTTTCCTTTGCCATCCCGCCGTCAATCAGGATTTCCTGCTCTCCCGAGGTGATGCGCAGCCTGTCCACCTTCAGGTCAGGCCCGCTGAATTTCACTGTCGCCGGCATTATGCTCCACGTTGCCTCGCCTATGTTGAATCCGGACGGAAGTATGTCCACGGCCATATCCAGAGGGCCCTCATCTCTTCTGGAGAGCTTGCCACGGGCATATATTCCTCCGGATGCCTTGCTGTCCCCATCTCCGTCGCTTCGGAATCCCACACCTATGTTGTCGGCTTCCGCAAACAGGGATATCGTGTTGTCCTTGAGCTGTACTGCGTTGAGGTTGATGTCCTCGCAGCTGACTTCGCCGTTGAGCTTTCCGTTGGCATTGTCGAACGTAAGCCTGAGGTTTCTGAGATATTTCTCTCCTATGGCAAGGCGGCGGGAACTGATTTCCGCGTCCAGCCTTCCTCCGCTGTCAATGCGCAGCCTTCCCGAGCTGTTGTTGTCCACGAAGAGGCCCGGCTTGAAGAACGCAGTCACATCCTTCATATTCAGGCATTTGAACTGGAGCTCATAGCGGTTCCCGCTCCATCTGTACCCGCCTTCCCTGAAGAGGGACGGCAGTTCGCGACGTGCGGTGATTCCCACAAGGTCGTTGACGAACTCGATGTACGAGCCGGTGCCGAAATACGATGCCTCGGCAAAACTGGACGTGAGATTCGCCCTGTACTGACCCTCGGTCGACCTGGATGAGATATGGATGCTGCCTATGTTGTGGCGCTCGTCGTCATTTGTCAGCCTTATGTTGTTGACGTCTATGCTTCCCAGCAGTATGCCGCGGCCGGTACGGTTGAAGTTGGCATTGGTCGTGAGGCTGAGTGTTGAATTCTCGCGCTGGTCGAAGTTCAGGGCATGGAGGTCGGCGTGGCCTATGTTCGCATAGAACTGGTACAGGGCGTTGTTGGTCTTCGGAGAGAAGGAGAAAATGCCCTGGAATAGGAAACTGAAGTTCGGGTCCTGGCTTATGATTCTTCCGTTGAACCTGCGGCTGGAGAGATTTCCCGTGGCAAGTATCCTCGAATAGTCGTAGTTGTTTATGTTGAGCCTGCGGACGTTGAGGGTGTCGATGCTGACCTCGGGACCTTCCTTGCCGCGCATGCTGGCACGAAGGACTGCATCCGCCGTGCACTCGTGAACCAGGTCCTTGCCCGTGAGACGGCTTACGTCCAGGTCATTGGTGGAAATCCTGCCTCCGATTCTGAGCAGGCTGTCCTTGATTGTCAGGTTGTTGACATCCAGGAGAGATGACAGGTTTCCGGCGTCGGAACTGAGCCCTATGTCAAGCCTGAGCCTGTCAGGCTTTCCCTTGACGCAGACGTTGAGCACTCCCCTGACCTTGGGAAGAGTGTCGGGCAGTTTGACCTTTCCTCCAGTTGCCTGCGCCACCAGACCTGCTATTCCCGAGGTGCTGGTCCGGCAGTTCCTGAGATCCACGTCGAGATGGAATTTGTCCTTGTCGGTCAATGATGTGAATCTTCCTGTCATGCCGGTGCTGAAGTCGTGTCCCACCGTGCTTACCCTCATCTTCCCTATCTCGAAATCCTCCATTGTCCCGTGAAGTTCTCCTCTGGCGTCCAGAAGCAGGTCCACTCCGGAAAGCGATGAAATGAAAGGGGCCAGAGTCCTGGTGCTCAGCAGGCTGCCCGTCAGTTTCCCGTCGATGCGAACCTTGGAGGTGAAGGTACGGAAGTCGCCCGGCCTCTTGAAACTCATCGAATAGTATTCGGCCCTGATGTCAGAGTATCTGTCCCTTATGTGTATGTTCTCCACAAGGGCCTGCCCGCGACCCACTGCAGTGCGTCCCGTGACCTCGCAAATCTCCACCCCGGACTTTTCCTTGAACGAGCAGCGGAGAAGCTCTCCGCTCATGATGCCCTTGCTCATCTTGAGGTTCTTCGCGTCCGCGTCTATCCCGGTCACCATCAGATCGCACCAGTCTATCCCTCCCGAGTACTTTGGATGATCGTTCCTGATGTTCTGCATCGAGTAGGTCATATTGCGCAGCCTCACTTCCTCGATGAAAAACAGTTCCTTCCTGTTGTCCTTGGGATCTCCGTTGCTGCGTTTCAGCCCGAACATTCTCTGGAGGTTGACCAGAAGTCCCTTCTGCTCGATCACGAGGTTGAAGCGCCCGTCGCGTACGAGTACCCTCGAGAAATGTATGCCCTCGTGTTTGAAAAGGCCCTTCAGGGAGAACTGGGCCACTATGGTTCCGGCTCTGAACAGGGTGTCATATACGGGATAGACATAATCTTCACCGTGGCATTTCCTGAAGTCGGCGAGTACTGTGTCCGAAGGCTGCTGGGGATTCTTGTCAGTAAGGGCGAAATCCCTTATTATCAATGTGTTGAAAGGTCTGAAATGGACTTTGGAAAAGGAGATGGAAGCATCTTTTCCCTCAAGGAAACGCTCCTGGGCATAATCAAGGAGCCTGCCCTGTGCAAATGGAGTCTGCAACAGCAGCAGGGCCGCCGCTGTCAGCGTGGCCAGGACGACGAAAATGTGGGCGATTATGCGTGCAGCCTTGTTCACTTGGGCAGAATGCGTTTAACTTACAAAATTAGCATTTTTCCGGATTCGTCCGTATTTTTGCGGCTTGATATGGAAGCTGGAAACATAATACTCGGTATAGAATCTTCCTGCGACGATACTTCGGCAGCGGTAATCAGGGACGGTTATCTGCTTTCCAATGTACTCGCGAGCCAGGACGTGCACAAATCCTACGGCGGAGTGGTCCCTGAACTGGCATCCCGCGCTCATCAGCTCAATATTGTTCCTGTTGTGAGCGAGGCGGTGAACAGGGCGGGCATATCACTCTCCGACATTACTGCGATAGCCTTTACCCGCGGCCCAGGCCTTCTGGGTTCTCTGCTGGTGGGAACATCCTTCGCCAAGGGGCTGGCAATAGCCTTGAACCGCCCTCTTGTCGAGGTGAACCATCTTCAGGGACATGTGCTTGCGAATTTCATCCGTCAGTATGACAGGGAGAACCGCGTGCCCGAATTCCCATACCTCTGCCTGCTCGTGTCGGGAGGAAATTCCCAGATAGTAAGGGTCAACGGTCCCCTCGACTTCGAAATTCTCGGACAGACCATAGATGACGCGGTGGGGGAGGCCTTTGACAAGTGTTCCAAGATGATGGGTCTGGGCTATCCCGGAGGTCCGGTGGTGGACAGGCTTGCAAAACTGGGCAATCCGGAAAGGTTCAAGTTCGCCAAACCCCACGTTCCCGGTCTGGACTACAGTTTCAGCGGCATAAAGACCTCTCTTCTCTATTTCGTAAGGGACGAGATTGCAAAGGATCCGGACTTTATGGAAAAGAACAAGGAAGATATTTGCGCCAGTTTCCAGAAAGCGCTGATAGACATACTGATGGACAAGCTCATCAAGGCGGTCAAGCAGACGGGTATCCGTCAGGTTGCCATAGGAGGAGGAGTCTCGGCCAACAGCGGTCTCCGCAGCAGGATAGAGGAGGAGGGACGCAGGCGCGGCTGGACGACCTATCTGCCGGAGTTCAAGTTCACAACGGACAATGCTGCGATGATAGCCATTGCGGGACTGTTTCATTATCTCCACGGAGAGCGGACTGGACTGGATGTCGCTCCGGTGTCGAGGATGGCGGATTTCAACAGATAGATTGCGTATTCAATGAAGGAAATCGAGATAGCCAAGAAGATAGGAAAGGAGCTTACTGATGAGGATGTGCTGCCGATTGCGGCCAAAGCCTTGGGGGTAAAGCCCCGGATGGTGGGGGATTGGAAGGTGGTCCGCCGCTCGGTGGATGCCCGGCAGGATGTTCTCTACCGTTACCGCATCGCTTGCGTGCGCATGGGAGAGAAGATGGACGAATACAGTCTCGAGGAATACAGGGACGTTTCCTCGGCAGAGCCTGTTGTCATAGTCGGCGCCGGTCCAGCCGGTATGTTCGCAGCCCTAAAGCTCCTCATGCGCGGTTTCAAACCGGTCATTCTCGAGAGGGGAAAGGACGTTCACGCGCGCAAGCGCGACATAGCCCGCCTCTCGACTCTCGGTGAGGTCGATCCCGATTCGAACTATTGTTTCGGCGAGGGCGGTGCCGGGACCTTCTCCGACGGAAAACTCTATACCCGCAGCAGCAAGAGGGGAGACATTCGTGAGGTGCTTCACCAGCTTGTGCTTTTCGGTGCGTCCGAGTCCATACTGACAGACGCCCATCCGCACATCGGCAGCGACCGTCTTCCCGTTGTGGTCGAGAACATACGCCGCTGCATAGTGGAGCATGGAGGCGAGTACCATTTCGATTCGAAGCTTACGGATATACGACGCCGCCCAGACGGTTCGTATGCACTCGACGTGACCCGTGGAGACGGCTCGTCGGAAAGTTTTGTTTCCCGCAAGGTCATACTCGCGACCGGCCACAGCGCGCGTGACATATACGAGCTCTTCCAGCGCAGGGGTTGGGCTCTCGAAGCCAAAGGCTTCGCCCTCGGAGTCCGTGTCGAACATCCGCAGTGGCTCATAAACAAGATTCAGTATCACGGTAAATATCAGCCGTTTATGCCGACTGCGGAATACTCCTTTGTGACCCAGATCGAAGGAAGGGGCGTGTTTTCGTTCTGCATGTGTCCGGGCGGCATACTCGTACCTTCCTCGACTGCACCGGGAGAATTGGTGCTCAACGGAATGTCCAATTCGGCGCGCAATTCCAAATGGGCCAATGCCGGTGTCGTGGTATCCGTCGAACCGGAGGACCTGCCGTCCTATGCCCATTTTGGCCCGCTTGCGTCCCTCGAGTTCCAGCGTGATGTGGAAAGGACGATGTACAATTTCAGCTCGAGCCTCAAGGCTCCTGCCCAGAGGATGATGGATTTCTGCCGCAGACAGCCTTCAGCCAATCTTCCGTCCACTTCCTATCATCCGGGTGCAGTGCCGGCTCCCCTTCACGAGCTGCTTCCGGAAAACATCTCGCTCCGGCTCAAATATGCCTTCCCATACGTGGGCAACAAGCTTATGCACGGGTATTATACGAATGACGCCCTCCTTCTCGGTGTGGAGTCCAGGACTTCTTCTGCCGTCCGTATGCCCCGGGATCCCCAGACTCTGGAGCACATTGACCTTCCCGGCCTCTATCCCTGCGGGGAAGGCGCTGGTTATGCAGGCGGCATAGTCTCTTCCGCCCTTGACGGAATCAATTGCGCTTCGAAGATTCAGTAACTCGAATTTCCTACTTGGCTTCGACGGTGTTGAAGTCGATGATACGGCTGATTGCACGGCGGCAGACCGGACAGAACTGCGGCGCCTCGTTGGTCTTCATGCGACAGTTCACGCATGCACGGTAAACTCCGCGGCTCATATAGCCGCCGCCCTCGTACAGACCGATGTGCTCGGCATCTTCCGACCAGTCCACAGGAGTTGGGAACGGCTGGGCGGTGTCGCTGATCATGTCCTTCCACTTGGATTCGAAGTCGGCGAGGGTCGTGAGGTTCTGTTCCCACGGTTCCGTACCTTTATAATAATAGTTTACGAACTGGTCGTCGTAGTAGTACTCGTCGCCGAGGGCACCGAAACTGTGGCCGAACTCATGGACCAGCACAGGCCTGAAGGTGGAATGGTGTGCGGAAGTCAGGGTGTAGGAGTTGTAAATTCCGCCTCCTCCGTAATTCTCGGTATTGGCGAGTATGATAAGATGCTCATAAGGAACTCCGCTCAGGGCATCGTGGAGCTTGAAGATTTTGAGGGTCGTAAGGTAACGCTCGGAATAGAAGGTGTCGAAACTCGAGCCCACGGCCGTGTCGTACCAAAGCCCTTCGTGCGGAATGCTGATTCCGCTGTCTCTGGACGGGATGAAGATAGCGACGAAATTGAACCTGTCCTTCATCGAACGGAAAGGCTCGTGTTCCAGAAGCGCATCCATGCCGTTTGCGGCATCTCTGAAGAAGGTTCTCATCTCCTTCTCCGAATACCCTTCAGAAACGAAGGCAATGTCTATCTTTTCTTCCGACTTTCCGCTGCGGAGCAGATATTTGTGCATGGGCGGATGTTGGCCGCTCCGGCGTATGAGAATGTCCGACGGATCAACGATATGGGTGTATGAGCAAATTTCGTTGTTGAACAGGTCGAAGAGAGTGACTCTGACCTCAGCCTTTACTCCCGGCATGGGCACGAAGAAGCTGTTCTCGAAACTCTTTTTGATTCTCGAGGCTTCCTCGCTGGTCTGCCACTCCTGGAACAGGGTGGAAAATGAGTTGGTGTACAGGATTTTCCCTGTTGAGGCATCCCGCATTGTGATGTTTCCGTTTCCCAGTACCGGCACTTTGTCCATATTCACGCGTCTGCCGTACCAGCCGTCCGTTCTGCTCATCTGGCACAGTGAAACCTCAGCTGTTTTGTCTGTGCCCGTGAACATATAGTCGATGCGCAGGGTTTCGTTGATGAGCAGCCCCCTTTCGAACGCGTCCGGGCTTTCTGCAAGGAGGCCTGCGGAGAACAGGAGGGTGGCGGCAATCGTGGCACATGCCTTCAATGCCTGGGCGAAGGGGGTTCTTTCGTTTTTCATGATATATGTATTGCCAAATCCGTTTCCAGACAAAATTAGCAATTTGGAAGATTACTTGTTTTGTTTTTCCTAATTTTGCCGCAGTTATGGGACTTCTCGAAGTATTGATTATTGCGGTGGGCCTGTCTATGGACGCATTTGCCGTGTCCATAGGCAAGGGTCTCGCCGTACGCAAGGTGACTTGGAAAAACGCCCTCTGCGTAGGTCTGTGGTTCGGCTCATTTCAGGCTCTCATGCCCCTGGCTGGCTATTTCCTCGGGGTGAGCTTCTCTTCTTTCGTCAGCAGTGTGGACCATTGGATAGCCTTCGTTCTGCTCTCCCTGATTGGCGGGAATATGATAAGGGAGTCTGCCTCCAAGGGCGATGAGTGCAGTCTCGGCGATGCCTCCTTCGGCTTCAGGACCATGCTCCTGATGGCCCTCGCAACCAGCATAGATGCCCTTGCTGCCGGAGTGACCTTCGCTTTTCTCAACGCGGACATCTGGTCGTCAGTGGCGGTTATCGGCGCCACCACCTTTGTCTTTTCAGTGGTAGGCATACTCATAGGCCATATTGTGGGATGCCGATTCCATAAGGGCGCAGGGATTTTCGGAGGAATAGTCCTCATCGGCATAGGACTCAAGATTCTTGTAGAACATCTTCTCTCCTGAGCCTTTGTCCGCAGGCTGCAGCTTCTGTGACTCCCGCCCATCCGGTATTCTTCAAAAAAATCAAAAAAAGTTTGTTCTTTTTGAAATAATTGGTACATTTGCAGTCCCAAAATCAAGCAACCTCTTGTGAACGCTTTGAAACACAACGTTGCCACTTAAAACAGATTTGAAAAATGGATTACATCAAGTTAGTTGAAGACGCTTTCGCAAACGAAGCAGTCAAGTCATATCCGGAGTTCAAAGCCGGAGACACAATCACAGTTACCTTCAAGATTAAGGAGGGTGACAAGGAAAGGCTCCAGAAGTTCAGAGGAGTGGTTATCCAGATCAAGGGTGCGACCCCTGCAACGAGGACTTTCACCATACGCAAGATTTCCAGCGGAATAGGTGTCGAGAGGATAGTTCCTTTCCAGTCCCCATCCATCGAGTCCATAGAGGTGAACAAGCACGGTAAGGTTCGTCGTGCAAGAATCTTCTACCTCCGCGACCTCTCCGGTAAGAAGGCTCGTATCAAGGAAAGAAAGTACACTCCAACAAAGGAGGACTAAATACAGAATGGCTCGTTAGCTCAGTTGAATAGAGCATTTGACTACGGATCAAAAGGTCGTAGGTTTGAGTCCTACACGAGTCACATTTTCTCCACGAAGGAGACCGACTGAAGGGTCGGTCTTCTTTTTTTATGAGCGGAGCTCCTCAGCTGCTGCCGCCTTCAGTTTGAAGCGCTTGAAGCCGTGATTCTGCTTGATGTCGCCGAAGACTGCCTCTGGCTCTATTAGTCCTAAAGTAGGGCCTCTGCATGCCACTGAGCCATATGCCCTCTGATTATTAGAAGAATAGCCACTGTCGTCATATCCATATAAATACTAAAGAAGGCGACCGATAATCACTTATCAGTCGCCTCCTTTATTTGTGTGTACGGACGTCAGTCCGTCAGTTGTAATCCTAGAGCTGAGGACCTGCAGCAACGAGTGCCTTGCCGGCTTCGTTGTTGGTGTACTTGCCGAAGTTCTTGATGAAACGGCCTGCGAGGTCTATTGCCTTCTTCTCCCACTCTGCAGGATCTGCATAGGTGTCGCGAGGATCGAGGATGTGGGTGTCCACGCCGTTGAGTTCGGTAGGAACGCAGAAGTCGAAGTAAGGAATCTGCTTTGTAGGAGCCTTGTCGATAGAACCGTCAAGGATGGCGTCGATGATTCCGCGGGTGTCACGGATGGAAATGCGCTTTCCTGTACCATTCCAGCCAGTGTTCACGAGATATGCCTTTGCGCCGCTCTTTTCCATCTTCTTCACGAGCTCCTCTGCGTACTTGGTAGGATGGAGCTCGAGGAAGGCCTGTCCGAAGCATGCGGAGAAGGTAGGTGTAGGCTCAGTGATGCCGCGCTCGGTACCTGCAAGCTTTGCGGTGAAGCCTGAGAGGAAGTAGTACTTGGTCTGCTCAGGAGTAAGGAT